>CAIJLM010000396.1 GCA_903821495.1 uncultured Chthonomonas sp.
GATGAAGAGAGTATTGTAGGTATGTTGGGCGAGCTAGAGCAGATGGGGAAGATGGCTCCCGCTCAAACGAGGGGGCAGGGTTCCGCGCCCTTCGCGCCGCTAAGTATGTCTCACTCAGATACAAATGTGGGGCGCGGAGTGGATTTAATACTAGACATTTCCCTCGATGTCACGGTAGAATTGGGACGTGTTCGTATGCTCATTAAAGATGTGCTGGAACTCGCCGCCGGCTCTATCATTGAGCTAGACCGCGTGGCGGGCGAACCTGTAGACGTTCTGGTGAATGGACGCTTGGTTGCAAAAGGGGAGGTTGTCGTGATTGAAGATAACTTTGGAATTCGACTTACGGAGATCATTAGCCCATCGGAACGCGCTATGGGGCTGAGGGCTAGAGCATGACCTTGCACTGCGCCAAGCCGACCTTTTGGGCTTATGCGGGGCTTCTCCTCGCCCTGCTTGCGCCAGAAATGGCTTGGGCGCAACAACGCAACTCGGAGGCTCCTCCGCCTAGCGCGACCATTCTCTCTGTTACCGACCTTCCTGACCGCGCCACGCCCGGCAAGCCCTCGCGTCGAAAACGCGCTGTAGGGCGCAAAAAAGGGACGAGGGGCAACCTCTCTATCGCGCAACGCCGCAGACAGCAGATTCTCGCCCAGCAAAAGACGAAGCGCCTCGCGTTAGCGAATAGGCGGGCGCTTACCCTGAAAAACGAACAAGCCGCGCTAGAAAAAGCGAACGCCGCGAAAGCCAAAGCGAGCCAACTCGCCCAGAAAGCGAACCAGAAACAGACGGAAATCGCGCAGAAGACCGCGTTGCCAACTCTGGATACCTCCGTCCTCAAGTCCTCTCAGCCCTCTAGCGAGTCCGCGCCGCCTAAATCTAGCGCCGTTGTTCCGCCCATTGTCGGGAAAACGCAGATAGCGCAGGGCGGAACGCCTACCGCCACGCAACCAAACTCCGCCCTAAAAAACGAGGTCAAGGGTTCGCCAAAGAGCGCAACCCCTCCGCCTACAACGACACGCGCCACGCCCATAACGAAGCCCGACGCAGGCAAGCCTGTGATAGGCGCTACCACCGCGAAGCCTCCCGTTACGAAACCCCTAGAGACAAAACCTGCGGACGCTTCTCTCAACGATAACCTGTTCAAGAATACCAAGCCCGACATCGCGCAACCTCGCGAAAACTCTCCTGTATCGGGAGGAAATATGGCGCAAAATGCGCTCGCGCTCCTTCTGGTTAGCGGCGCGATATACGGCTTCGTTAGCCTAATGAAGCGTCAGATGCACAAGGGCGATACTCCCCTTGCGCGTCAACTCGCGAAGCAGAGCGCTGCGCCTCCCAAAAAGCGAAGCGTCTTTGACGGAATGTTCGGAAGCGCCTCCGCAAAACGCGCCGCGCCAACCGCCGACGCAAATATACGCCTCATCGAATCGCTTCCCACCGGAAACAACACCTTCATTCATCTCGTAGAGGTGCAGGGCAAGCAGTTTGTGGTGGGCGCGACCCCTTGGCAACTCTCCATGCTCACCGAAATTCACGACGGAAACGAGAACGACCCCGCCTTTATGGACGCTCTGCGCTCCGCCTCCGCGGAACTGGATAAGTTAGGGCTGATTGACACCCCCGATTCCAAACTCGGAATGTCGGCTATAGACTCCCGCCTGAACGACGCGAAAGAGGCGGTTGTGCATAACACGGAACGAGTGCGCTCGTTGCGCGACCAAGCGCGACGCTCTTAGGCTTTTGTTGTCAGGCGGGGGTTCGCCGTTCTGCATACCCCGCAATACGCGGAGGAGAACTCAGGAGCCTTGAAGCAAGACTGGCGCCGTATTCCACTTCCGAAAAATAAAGAAAGCCTTGCCGCGTCCGCGTCTTTAGGGCGACGGCTCGCCGCGCTTCTCAACACGGAGACGGAAGTTTTAGGGGTAACAGGCGACCCTGTTTCTAAATCGCTACGCGCCATTGGCAACCTTGACAAACCTATTGGCGGAGGGTTGGACATTGGCGACCTTGAGGTTAGAGCCAATTGGGGCTACCAGGGGCAAAATGGCGCTGTCATGCCGTGCAAAGGCAGAGCCGTAGAGCGAGACTACACGGTAGAGGAGAGGGCGACGCTTGGTGAGAGTATCGCCCTATTGGGCGAAAAGACTTTCGACATCTACCTGAATAACCTCACCTGCTGGCGCAACGTTCCGGCGCGAGTTTGGGACTACACAATGGGCGGTTACCAAGTTGTGAAGAAGTGGCTCTCGTATCGCGAAATGGCGTTGCTTGGGCGTAGCCTCACTATTGACGAGACGCGAGAGGTGATGAAAATAACGCGGCGCATTACTTCTCTCCTGCTCATGGAACCTGAATTGGATACTAACTACAGCGCAGTCAAAGCAGACGCTTTCGCATGGAAACAGAGCGAACCGCCCTTATAACGCCCTCACGTAACTACTCAAGCGGCTCGAAATACGCCTACTGTTACCATCCAAGTCCTCGCCTCACAAGATAAGCCAAAGACAGTCCCAACAAAAACAGAGAAGCCGCCCCAATGTTGGGGCGGCTTCCGCTCTAATCAACCGTGAAGGGCGTTACTTCTCGTTTGCGAGATTAGCGTCGTCGTCATGGGCGCTCATAATAGAATCGCTCATGTCGCTTCGCTTACTGAACATAACCGCGCCGATAAGCGCGACGAGCGCAACAAGCACAACGGTTGAACGCGCCATTAACGAGATAGGCTGTATCACGATACCCGCGATGAGAATACCCGTCAGGTTCATCACTTTGATAAGCGGGTTCAATGCAGGTCCCGCCGTATCCTTGAAGGGGTCGCCAACGGTATCGCAGATAATGGCGGCTTTATGGTTTTCCGAACCCTTTCCGCCAAACATACCGTCCTCGATTTTCTTCTTCGAGTTGTCCCAAGCGCCGCCGGAGTTCGAGAGTAGCACCGCCAGCAGTTGCCCGCTAACGATGGCTCCCGCAAGGTAGCCGCCCAGAGCCGCCGCGCCTACATTCGGGCTACGGAACCCCAACCCAAACCCCACAAGGATGGGAAGCCCAATGGCGAGAATACCGGGACCTAGCAGTTCCCTCTGCGCCGCCGCCGTAGAGATAGCCACGCACCGCGCATAGTCGGGCTTACTGGTTCCGAGCATGATACCCGGGTCGTTGTGAAACTGTCGGCGCACCTCGTGTATCAGCTCAAACGCGGCGCGTCCTACCGCTTTGATAGAGAACGCGGAGAAGAGGTAGGGAGCCGCGCCGCCAATCAGCAAGCCGATAAAGACTTCGGGGACGTTCAGCGGGATACCTACCACCTGCCCATGCGCCAAGCCCTCCGCAATGTCCTTCCAACCCTGCGCCGTATCGGGGGGCAACAGGTGTGCATCCGCCATAAAGGAGCGGAAGAGAGCCACCGCCGCAATCACCGCCGTCGCAATCGCAAAGCCTTTCGTCAGGGCTTTGGTCGTGTTGCCAACAGCGTCTAGTTTGGTAACGATACGGTCGCCGGAGATACCGCCTTTCGCCCCGATATTTCCCGCCTTGCGGTCTTCCTCTAGCACTTTCGACATCTCGAAGATACCGTTCGCGTTATCGGTAATGGGTCCAAAGGTATCCATTGCGAGAATATATCCGGTAGTTGTGAGAAGTCCCAACCCTGCAAGGGCGATACCATACGCGGCTAAGAGAGGGCTATCCGGGAAGATGAACAGCCCAAACATAAGCGTAATGGCGATGGCGAGAGCACTCCATACAGAACTCTCAAGCCCTAGCGAGAAGCCCGATATTATCATCGGGGCGGGTCCCGCTTGCGAGGCTATCGCAATCTCCGAGACAGGCTTTTTATCTACGGAAGTGAAATACTCTGTCATCCGCCCGATAACAATGGCGAGTACGATTCCTAAGAAGGTACAGAGGAAGAAGCGCCACCACTCATACGTTACTCCGCCGGGTAGTACAAGTCCATCCTTAAAGTAGATGTAGGAGCCAATCCCAAAGAGAAGAGTCGCTATCGCCGCAGAGATGTTGAACCCCTTGTTGATGGGTTGCATCGCGTCCATATCGTCTCTGTCTTCGCCTTTTACGCACAGCACCCCAATAATAGAGGCGAACACGCCCGCGGCGCGAACGATAAGCGGGTACATCACGAGTTGGAGAGCGCTGGCTTGAAAGTCTTGACTGTCTTTCCAGAGCGCCTGCGGAATGACCGCCGCCCCCAAAATAATCGCCGCGACAAGCGTGACCTCATAACTCTCGAACACGTCCGCCGCCATACCCGCGCAGTCGCCAACGTTATCGCCCACGTTGTCTGCAATCGTCGCGGGGTTGCGCGGGTCGTCTTCAGGTATGCCAGCCTCCACCTTGCCCACAAGGTCAGCGCCCACATCAGCGGCTTTCGTAAAGATACCGCCGCCAACGCGCATAAAGAGCGCCGCTAGCGAACCTCCAAACCCGAAGCCTATCAGAATAAGCATCGCCTTCTCACGGTAGACAAGGAAAACAAGGCACGCCCCGATAAGCCCAAGCCCCACCGTCATCATACCGGAGACAGCGCCCGCTCTAAAAGCGGTCTCTAAAGCGCCCTTGAAAGTCGTTCGCGCCTGATTCGCCGTCCTCTGGTTTGCGATAGTCGCCATACCCATACCCACATACCCTGCGCCATACGAGGCGGCTACGCCAAGTACAAAAAAGAGGGCTACGCCAACCGCTTCCGGTACGCCATAACCGAGTTCACTCTGTCCTCGATATAGAAAGAAGAGACCTATCGCAACTACCACGACAAGCGGAATCATCAGCTTAACCTGCTGTCGGAGGTACGCGAGCGAGCCATCGCGTATCGCCTTGCCAACCTCTTCCATACTCGGAGTGCCCGGACTCTGGTCGGCTATCTGCTTCCGCCAAATCAACCCTACAATCACGGAGAGGAGACCAGACGCTAACGCAAAGTATATCATCTTGTCGTCAGCGCCTCTAAATGGGGGAAGGGCGATGGCTTCGCCCGCCCTCGCAGTTTGCGATAGGGCGAGCAGGTTGACAGTGAGCCATACCGCTAACAAACGCCCCAAAAGAGAGGAGACAGGGGCGGAACGCCTGTGGCATTCATCCATTGTTTTCACCAATACCTCCAATTCTATAGTTTATCCACTCGTTCTTTTAGACTTCCAAAACCTTAAGCGAGAATTTTCGCTACAGTTAGCAAATTATATTACACGCAATGTCATTTGTCAAGCGGCGGAGCGGGGATTTACGGCGATTTTGATGCCGCTATATCTCAAATTCGCTTATGGCGGCGCTTCAAGGTATTGTAAACAGGCAAATAGATAGCCCATCCGCCCTATTGAACGGAGGGGCTATCTATTTGCACTGCCCTGCATTTCGCGTATTTCGCGGTCTAATCTCTCCCAAACGAGGACTACTGCGTAATGAGCGCCAAAACTTCGTCCCGCTTCGCTTCCATCTGCGCGTTCGACTTCGCCTCAAGGTTCAGGCGCACCACAGGGTCGTTCGCGGAAGGGCGCACGTTGAAATGCCAGTCTGGGTACTCCACCGTCACGCCGTCGCGGAGGTCGATTTGAGCGTCGGCGTACTTCGCTTTAATGCGCTCAAGGGCGGCGGGAGGGTCGGCGACAACGGAGTTGATTTCGCCAGAGATGTGGTACTCGCCCAGACTCGCCACCAGTTCGCTCATCTTCACGCCCTCTTCCGAAAGCATCTGCAAAATGGCGAGAAGCGGGATATACCCGTTGTCGGCGTAGTAGTGGTCGCGGAAGTAGTAGTGTCCCGAAACCTCTCCGCCAAACACCGCGTCGTCCGCCCGCATCGTGCGCTTGATGAAAGAGTGCCCCACACGCTCAGAGATAGGTCTGCCGCCCAGTTTAGTAACCCAGTCACGCACCGCCCACGAAGCGCGGAGGTCGTAGACGATTGCCGCTCCCGGATACTTTTTCAAGAAGTAACGCGCTACCAGAGTGGTCACGAAGTCGCCTGGCACAGGCTTGCCGGTTTCATCAAGGAAGAAGCATCTGTCCGCGTCGCCATCCCACGCCACTCCAAAATCGAAGCGTTCGGCGGGGATACGGCGAATCATAACCTTGATGTTCTCAACGTCAAAAGGGTTCGCCTCATGGTTCGGGAAACTGCCATCCGGCTCGAAGTAGAGTTCGGTCACGTCCAGCTGAGGTAGCGCCTTGAAAATCTCGCGGGCGGGAAGCCCCCCCACCCCGTTGCCTGCGTCCGCCAAAATTTTGAAGGGCTTGATTTTGTCTATCGCGATAAAACTGAGCAGGTGCGCGATATTGTCTTGCATCACGTCCCGCTTCACAACAGTCCCTTGCGTAGCGGACTCTTTGAAGTTGCCGCTAACCACTAGGTCGCGAAGTTCTTCCATACCGGAGCCTTTACCGATAACGTGCGCGCCCGCCCGTACAATTTTCATACCGTTGAGTTCTTTGGTGCAGTGCGAGGCGGTTATCTCTACGGCGGGAACATTCAGGCTACCAGAGGCGAAGTAAACCATATCCGTCGTCGCCAAGCCGATGTCTATGACATTTACGCCCTGCTTGTTCAAGCCACGCGCCAACGCCGCCGCCCACTCCGGACTAGATATCCGCGCATCATAACCCACAGCGACGGTATCCGCGCCTAGAAAATCTCCCAAACCGCGCCCTATCTCCTCCACGCCTTCGGGCAGGAGGGGGGCTTGAAACGAATCGGGGTCGTACACTTTACCGAAATAGTCGCTCTTCTCATCTACCAAATCAGGCACTAGGGCGCGAATATCGTAGGTTCGGAAAACCTTTGGATTCACCGTAGACATCAGGGGTTGTTCTCC
>CAIJLM010000397.1 GCA_903821495.1 uncultured Chthonomonas sp.
GCGAGAACACGGGTGATAGCCGCTGTCAGGCTCGTTTTGCCATGGTCAACGTGACCTATCGTACCGATGTTTACGTGCGGCTTGCTTCGCGCAAACTTCTGCTTTCCCATAGTCGGAATGAGTCCTCTCAAAAAATAAATAGCGCTGTCTGTACTGCGCTTCCAAATTCGGCAACGAATGGCGCGAAGAGAGCGGATGCTCTTCTAAGCGCCATTCCTGCCCTAAGTTTTGTAAAACCTCTCCTATCTCCAAAGTTTCCGAAGAGGGTTAGAGGCTTTACGAAAACAGGCGATTCCAGTGTCGGGCGCTACCCATTTGAGGAAGCGCGTTAGCGAAGGCGTTACGCCTTTACGGTTTGCTTGCTGTTGACTTTGGCGAGCAACTCTTCCGCCACGTTTCGCGGAACCTCTTCGTAGTGAGAGGGTTCCATCGAGAAGGAGGCGCGTCCCTGAGTGGCGCTACGCAGGTCGTTCACGTAGCCGAACATCTCGGAGAGGGGAACCTGCGCCTTGATGGTCTGTACGCCGCCAAGTCCTGGCTCCATGCCCTCCATCTGACCGCGTCGGCGGTTGATGTCGCCGATAACGTCGCCCATGAAGTTCTCCGGAGTGACTACCTCAACCGCCATTATCGGCTCTTTGAGGTAAGACCCCGCCTTGCGAAGCCCTTCGCGCATGGTCTGCATTGCGGCGACCTTGAAGGCGATTTCGGAGGAGTCTACCTGGTGGAAAGAACCGTCCACAACTTGGACTTTCAAGTCTACAACGGGATAGCCGGCTATAACGCCGCTCTCCAAAACTTCGCGCACGCCTTTTTCAATGGCAGGGATGTACTCTTTCGGAATAGATCCGCCGACGGTTTTGTTCTCGAAGAGGAAGCCTTGTCCTGGCTCTTGCGGAGCGAGGACGAGTTCGCAGTCTCCATACTGACCGGAGCCGCCTGTCTGCCGCTTGAAAGGCACACGCGATGTCGCCGTTTTGTGGATGCTTTCACGGTAGGCTACTTGCGGGGCGCCGTAGTTCGCCTCAATACCGTATTCGCGCTTTAGAATGTCGATTTTGATGTCGAGTTGAAGTTCGCCCATGCCGCTCAGGATAGTCTGCGCCGTCTCTTGGTCGGTAGTGACTCGGAAGGTGGGGTCTTCCGTAGACAGTTTGTACAGAGCCGTCGCGAGTTTGTCTTGGTCGGACTTGGTCTTAGGCTCAATGGCGATAGAGATAACCGGATCTGGGAAGACGATGTTTTCCAGAAGAATCGGATACTTCTCATCGCAGAGCGTGTCTCCGGTCTGGGTGTCTTTCAGTCCTACGATAGCGGCGATGTCTCCCGCGCATATCATATCTACATCTTCGCGGCTATTGGCGTGCATACGCACGATACGTCCTATGCGCTCTTTTCTTCCTTTGGTTGCGTTTACAACGGTCTGCCCTGTGCTGAGAGTGCCAGAGTAGACGCGGAAGAAGGTGAGTAGACCGTATTTGTCCGTCGCGATTTTGAAAGCGAGTCCGCTGAAGGGCGCAGAGTCGATGGGTTGTCGGGTAAGGGTCTCTAGGGTGTCAGGCTCTTTTCCAACGGTGTCGGCGACATCGCTAGGCGCGGGAAGGTAGTCGATAACCGCATCAAGCATGAGTTGAACGCCCTTGTTCTTGTAGGCGGAGCCGCAAAGAACAGGAACGACCGTACCCGCGAGAGTGCCTTTGCGAAGCCCGACCATTATCTCCTCTTCGGTGATAAGTTCGCCTTCAAGGTACTTCTCAATGAGCGCTTCATCTGCATCGGCGACGGCTTCAAGCAGTTTGGTGTGATATTCGGCGGCGACCTCTGCGAGGTCTTCGGGAATCGCTTCCACACGAATGTCTTTACCAATTTCGTCCATGTAGCGATAGGCTTTCATCGAGACGAGGTCAATCACGCCTGCGAACTCCGCCTCTGCGCCGATGGGAATTTGAATCGGCACGGCGTTCGCGCCGAGTCGCTCTTTCATCTTCTCTACTACGCCGAGAAAGTTCGCGCCCATTCTGTCCATTTTATTGACGAAGGCGATACGAGGCACCTTATACTTGTTGGCTTGTCGCCATACGGTTTCGGACTGGGGCTGAACGCCGCCCACAGCGCAGAAAACGGCGACAGCGCCATCTAGCACACGCAGAGAGCGCTCCACTTCGACGGTGAAGTCGAC
>CAIJLM010000398.1 GCA_903821495.1 uncultured Chthonomonas sp.
CATCCATTGTCTTATCTCCTCGTTCCTATTCGTCGGAACGGTATTTGTGTTTTAGGGTAGTTCCCTGAGTGCGACAGCCGCCTCTTCCGCAGATATTTCGCCTCGCGCAAGGGCTTCCAGCAGGTCTCTCCGCTGAAAACTCGGCGGGGCGGGTGGCTCTACAGGCAGGCTCTCGGTGAGTTGGAGCGCGGCGAGCGCTCCGCTGAGTCGGTTTCGCACTGTCGGGTACGAGAGTCCCATCTCTTTTTCAACTCTGCTGATGTTGCCTTCGCACCGCAGGAAGGTCTCGATGAAGGCGAGGTGGTCGGAGGTTAGCCGACAGAAGCGGCAACTTTCAAACTGGCTCTGGATTCGGGTGTCGCACTGCGAGCAAGAGAGTTCGGATATCTTTAGGGTTCCCTCGCAGACAGGGCAACGGGTGAGCGCTTTCGCCATATTGTTTCTCCTTCCTAATAATAATACGTCGAATAATTGAAAAAGTCAACATGAGTTTTGAATTATTTTAGAAATTCTTATTTTTAGTTTAGTTTTTCGTATTTGGGGCATTCTGAGCGTGTTAGAATTGGGAGAGACTAGATGTTCTCTGACGTAGCGGTTTTCGTTGGGCGCGAATAGTAGTAGTTCCAAAAGAGGGCGGCGACGCACGCGCCGATTGTGTAGCAGAGGATGTCATTAGGGTCGCTAAAGGCGACGCGCTTAAAGTACGCGACTTTGGGCAGAACTAACTCGAAGTACCACGACCAGCAGAGGAGTGGAAGGAGGATTTCAGCGGCTTGCGGAGGCTTGTCAGAGGTTCGCCAGCCAAACATCTTCATCATCCAGAGCATTATCGGAATCCAGAACGGCAAACAAATCAGGTCGTTTACGGAGCCGTGTACAATCGCGCCGACAATCCCCCCGTGAATGAGCGGCTTGAATACGAGACGATTCACGAAGTAGAGAACGACGCAGAACAGAAAGAGCGGGTCTTTAAGGTAGCGAAAGGTCATGGTTAGTTTGAATTTTGCAAGTGTAGCCTTGTGTCTTCCCTCAGTGTCCCATCGGAAGATGCATCATGGTCATAAACGTGGCGATAAGCGTTGCAGCTACCAGTAGAGCTAATATCTGGACAGTCACCTCTCCTCGGAGCGCATCGGAGCGTTTTTCACGCCGGAGAAGTGTAAAACAGAGCAGACCCGCCAACCCGCCGCCAAGACACGCTCTTCCCGCCATGTCCCCAAAGTATGGATAAGATAGGTACTGGCGGAAGGTCGCTCGCTTTCCTTTGTGGTCTTGCAACCTCAGATTGTCCGAACTTATATCGGTATCCAAGCCCTCGCCTCCCGGCTTACCGTCCTGCCCGTAAGAGAAGAGCGCGTAGTCGCTTCCCGTAACCTTGTAGACGAATGGACATCCCCAACCGTCCGTTGTATAGTACGGGTTCAGATTGAGGTCTGCAAGGGATTTCGGGAGGGCGTGTTTGATTTCGCGATACTGTTGTATGTCCTTTACTATGCTCATCATATCGCCAATCATAAAGTTTCGCCTTCGCTGTTCGATGATATGCACTCCGATATTCGCGCCTGCAAAGAGACCCATTATAGCGACCAGAAGACCAAACGCCGCGGATACGATAGTGTGTTTTAGGAGCGGGTTCATGTGCGTTCGCCTAGTGTCCGATAGGAATATGAAGGATAGTGATGATGGTGGCGGTAATCGCTGTCACGAATAGAAGCGCTGCAAATTGAAGCAGTAGCGCTACCTTGTGCGTTTTCGCGATTCGGTCTGGATGGAATACCCTAAAGCAGAGAAATCCCGCCAATACTCCGCTGATGCACGCCGCAAATTCCAGTTCAGAGGTCGCTACGTACAGGAGGTATTGCGAAAAGGTAATGCGAGAGCCTTTCGGGTGGATATTGTCGTATGTAAAGTCGGCGTCCAGCCCTACGCCTCCCGGCTTGCCGTCCATTCCGTAGGAAGCGAGAGTGTAGCGCGTTCCTGCCTTTGTGTAGATGACGGGGCGATTCCATGCGTCCCTGTCGTATCCGCCTCTTATTTGTAGCGCGTTCAAAGACGCGGGAAGCGCGTGTTTCTCCTTTTGATACTCCTCTATCGCCTGTTTAATCACGTGCATATTGCTCCATGTAAAGAGTCGCCCTGTACCTAATTTGCCTATCGCGGAATCTGCGCTGGCGAGGAGCGCTAACAGTGTTACGGCGAGACCGAAAAGGCAGGATGCGACGATTCGGATATAGATTGGTTTCAAAAGAAAACTCCTCTCGCTTCCGGAAGTCGCCCTCTTATGAAAGACAGACAGGAAAAGAGAGGAGCGGCGACAGGATAGGGGTCTATGCGCTTACGAAAACGCCTTCCGCACTGTCTCGCGGGTCTTCTGTAGCCCCGTTTTCGCGACGTGGAGAGGGTCTTGCTTGTAGTATTCGTGGTTGAACAGCTCCAGCGAGAGGTAGCCGTTGAAGCCAACCGCTTTCAGGTCGCGGTAGAAGGCGGAGAGAGGCGCAACCCCGTCGCCGGGATAGACTCTATCCGCGTCGGTGATGGTTTCGCGGGGCAGGTTCGGGTAGTCGTTGACGTGTAGAACGTGCAGAACGTCGCCATGCAGGAAGCGAATCGCGGCGTGGTCGGTTCCGCCCTTGTAGAGGTGATACACGTCGGCGAGGATACAGGCTTTAGGGTGGTGGCTCTCAATGGCGACAGCGGTTGCGGTTCCGAGGCGGTTCAGAGTCTTCGAGAAGCCCCACACCTCCAACTGCGGGACAACTCCCGTCTCATCCCCAATGTCGCAGATAGCGCGATACCGCTCCGCAATTTTGATAAGGTCGCGGTCTTCGTGGTCGGTACAGCCGAGGGGGGGCGCGGCGACTCGCTTGCCGCCAATCTGCGCGACTAAATCCATGTCGCGCTTCATAATCTCAAGCCCATGTTTGCGGCGCGTGTCGTCATCCACAATCCACTCCGCGAAGCCAATCGCGCTCTCAACGGTGAGGTTGTGGTCTTCCAGCGTCTTCTTGATGTCTGAAAGGCTTCCGCCGTGCGCTTTGTAGGCGCTAATCTCGTCTATCCAGGGTTCAATGGCGTGGTATCCCGCTCGCGCGGCGATTTCGATAAGTTTGTCTAGGGGGAGTTTCGCTTCGCGTATCGTGCTGGTGTTCAGGCTATAGTGGAACGGCTCTTTGGCGTGGGCGGCGTTCGCGGACATGGGTAAATCCTCCGATAGTAGGGCTAGTGTGGCTCCAGCGAGAAGAAGTTCTCGCCGGGAAAGTAGGTTGTTCATCATATAGGTCGCTATAAAAGAGTAGGGACGGAAGAGGAGACTCTTCCGCCCCAGAGAGGGCTAAAATGCAAGAAGGCGTTGGCTACAGTTTCCAGTCGCCGCGATATTGGCGCTTCATCATGCCGTTCGCTTCGCGGTCGTGGGGGAAGTGTTCCGCTTTGGGATCCCATTCGAGCAGTCTGCCGCCAAGCCGTAGGCAGATATTCGCTAGGTGGCAGGTCGTCACGGAGCGATAGCCGACCTCCGCGTTGCAGATGGGTAGTTTGCGGTTTCGGATGCAGTCCACGAAGTTCTGCATATGGTCGTTGGAGGCGTAGAGCCGCTCGGCGTTCGCAGGTAGCGCGTCGCTGATGATATTGGGGTCGCTGGCGCGAATCGTGCCTCGCGAGACGAAGACATTTCCGTTTTCGCCCTCGAAGTCTACGCCATTTTCTCCTCGGTTCGTGCTGAGAAGAGTTACGCCGTTCGCGTACTTATAGGTTATCTCAAACTCAGGGAAGGTGGTGTAGCAGTTCTTGCCTATCATGTTCCCCTTGCCAACCGCCTCTACCGAAATGGGACCCGAACCGTCTGCGCCGATACCCCACTGTGCGATGTCGTTGTGGTGCGCTCCCCAGTCCGTGAGCATACCGCCGGAGTAGTCGAGGAACCAACGGAAGTTGCCGTGCGTGCGCCCCAGAAAATAGTCGGCTTCGGGGGCGGGTCCCAGCCAGAAGTTGTAGTCGAAGTCGCTAGAGATAGGTTCCGGCGCAAAGGGACCGCCAATAGGTCCTGTAGGCAGGTGCGCGGTGACGTTCTTGAGTTTCCCGATTTTGCCGTTGCGTACCAGTTCGCAAGCGAGGCGGAAGCGTGCATCCGAACGCTGTTGGCTACCCGTCTGGAAGACGCGCTTCGTCTTGTGCATGGTCTGAACGACGCGCTTGCCCTCGTCAATGGTGAGCGTCATCGGCTTTTCGCAGTAGACATCTTTGCCCGCTCTCATGGCGGCGATGCTGATGAGCGCGTGCCAGTGGTCGGGGGTTCCGATAATCACCGCATCTATTTCGGGGTTGGCGAGCAGTTCGCGAAAATCGTGATAGATTTTCGTGTCGGGACCAAACGCCTTCGCCGCGTCTTCGGCGTGGGTCTTATCCACATCGCAGACCGCCACGATTTTTACGCCCTGCTTGCGGGAGGCGCCCATTGTATCGCCGAAGCCCTGACGATAGCCGCCCTTACGCCCGCCGGGACCAATGACGGCGATGTTTATCTGTTCGTTCGCCCCTAGGCGGCGGGGAGTTGCCGAGTCGCGCTCCATTTCGGAGGCGATAGCGGCGCTTTCATACCATTCGGGCAGACCCGCCGCCGTGATACCGGCGACTGCGCCCTTCAGTAGTTCGCGGCGCGACCACTGCATAGATGTACTCTTAAACAAGTTTCTCTCCTTCTTAAATGAACTGCCTATGATGACAGCGATTCCTAATGTGACCTAAGTTTTCCGCCCCTTTTTACCTTTACGTTTACTGTCCTCCGCCTCTTGATAGAGTTGAGACAGTTCGAGATAGGGGTTAAACGGTATCCCTCTCTTCTGTCGCTCCTCCATCTCCGCCTTGAACTCCGCTATCTGCTTGTTAAGGCGACGGGTTCTCAGGACGACGCTACGGATAAGAGTAGCCGATATCGCCACGCAGAGGAGTAGGAATAGATAATAGAGAGGGGAACTCATACACTCACCTGAACATTCCGAATCATATCTCCGCGTCCTCAACAAGGGGGCTGTGCCGGAAGAGATGTTTAGATTTCTCCGAAAAAGCGTCGAAAGTAGAGCGCGGTATCTGATTCATACGCGGGTCGGTCATCCAGAAACCGCGCCCGTAGACGATGGCGAGCATAGTGCGTACCATATCGGAGGGGTTTGGCATTCCCCGATGCCAAACCCGCATATCCCGCACTACCACGGAACCCGCCTTAATGTTAGTGCGAACGGCGGGAAGATATTGCGCCCTCTCTAGCAGCTTCTGGCTGTCCGCGGGGTCTATGTCGGTTATCAGGTGCGTGCCGGGATAGACCTCCGTGCTACCGTTCTCTAGCGTGAAGTCTACGAGAGGGATATTCACGACTACCATGTAGACGGGTAGCGCGTGCTTGAGTTCGGGAAAAGGCAGATATATATCGCGGTGAAGACGCTGATACATCGAACCTGGATAGGCGGTGTTCGTGTTGTAGAACATACAGTAGAGGCTCTTGCCCAACGCCTCCTCCATCACCTGTAACGCAAACGGATTCTCTACTGCGATAGGGTCGGTGTAGGGCGCGTGCATGGGCGCGAGCATACTGACGTGTCCGGCGCGTTCGGCGTGAACCTCTGGCTTTAGCTCCTTTGCGACAAACTCCGCAATATCCGCGTCGCACTGGGCGCGTGTTCTGTTCACCCAATCGATAGGCAGTATCTCCTCTAAAACGACGTACCCGACATCGTGGAGGGTTCGCGCCGCAAGCGCGAGATTCTCTGGCGACATTGCGCCCGCCTCTATCTCTTCAGTGGTAAGCCGCATCTTGACTCCGCTCTCTTAGGTAGAATGCCCGCTGAGGGAAGTTTCGCCTTCCCTAGCGGCGACTCCTGCCGATTCATAAAAATATGCGCGGTAACTAGCGGGATAGGCTTGCGAACCCTCAAGTTCGCTTGAAGAACTGGCAATAATAGGGGCAACCCTTCAAAGGATATACCCTCTATTGACCAACGACTTCAAGACGAGTATGCGGTTATGACCAGTCTATACGGTAGAAAAAAAATGTACGAACCTACGCCAAACCCATCATCACAACAAGGAAACCCCTCGCAACCCACGCGAAGCGGGGTGGACGAAATCATGTTGCAGGCGCTGTTGGAATATCGGCGCACGGGGCGTGCAGAGCTACAAGAGCGTGTTGTAACGCACTACACGAATTTAGTGGAGAGCATCGCCCGACGCTTCTCCGGCACAGCGGAGCCTTTTGAAGACCTCGTTCAAGAGGGCTATATCGGTCTGCTGAACGCCATCGAACTCTATGACGCATCCAAGAATGTAAAATTCCCCACCTATGCCACCCATTTTATTGTCGGGCAGATACGTCATCATCTCCGCGATAGAGGCAAAATCATCAAGGAGCCGGCATGGTTACAAGAGCTCAACCACCGCATCACCCGCGTGGTAGACTCCTTGACCCAGCAGATGGGAACGGCGCCGAGTAATCAGCAAATCGCGGGCATGATGAAGATGAGCGAGGATGAGGTGGCGGAGCTGATGATGACCCGCGAGGTTTTCAAGGTCTCCTCCATCAGCGGAGGCTCGGAGCAAGAGAACGATAACGGCGATATGGTGGACATTGAGCGTAAAGAGATTGGCGTTTCGTTCCAGTTGCCTGTTGAGGATAGAATCGTGCTGGATACCGCGATGAGCCAACTGAAAGCGATGGAACAGCGCGTTATTACCGAGTTCTACTTTAACGACCTTACGCAGAGCGAGATTGCGAGGCGGATGGGTATTTCGTGCAACTATGTCTCTCACATTCTACGAAGTTCGACGAAGAAACTGAAGAAAATTCTCTCAAATGAGGAGTTGCAAGAGGTGCGTCAGCGCGTAGATACGCTTCAGCGCAAGCTGGAAGAGCAGACCCATTTCATAGAGCAGAATGTGATTGTAGACCCGCTCACTCGCTTCTACAATCGCCGCTACTTCTCCTCGCGCCTCGAAGAGGAGTTGACGCGAGCGAGTCGTCACCGCTACGAGATTGCGCTTCTCTTCATCAAAATCGAGGGGCTACGCGACTTCTCGCGCACGGTGGGAACGCAGAGAGCCGACGAAGTTTTGCTCAGGACAGCGCACACCTTGCGCCATGCGGTGCGTAAAGTGGACATCGTGACACGCTACGATAAAGAGACCTTCGCCGTGATAATGCCCTATACGGGCGCGAAGGTGAGCATCGTCGAAGAGCGCCTGTGTAATCTCTTACGCGACCTCTTTGTAGCGCAAGAGTGGAACAAGGCGCGCTCTCCCATCGCTACACGGCTGAATACCGCCGTCTATCCGCAGGATGGATTGGAAGAGGAGAGTCTGCTACGGAAAGCGACCTCTCCGCTCCATCCCGCGCTAGAGGCGAAGAGTTTCGCCGCCTGATATACTTCGTACAAAAGCCGCCCTCTCTTGTGATATAGAGAGGGCGGTTTTTTGTATCGCCAGATGCGACGTGCGAGTTTTCCAGTAGCATATTGAACAGATTTATGGTAGCATAGAGAGGTAATCACTGCTTTGGTATAATTAGGAATAACGCGAGGATATGTGTTATGTTCAATGAAAAATATGCAATCGCGAGTCTGGTTTTTGTGATAGCTACTGGGATTGGAGTGGCAGTCCTATCAAGCAATCCTATTTCTAAGCCTGTTGTTTCGGATGCTAGGGAAACTTGGGAAAGGCATACACCCGATATTTCAGACCTTGATGAAGCGCTGGATAGTAAAGATGTGAAGCGGGCGAAAGAGATTCTCAAAAAACTGCCCATCCATAAGGAGTGGCTCTGGGATGAGTATTTGCTTCGCGCCGCTAAACTGGGCGACAAGGAGTTAATTCGACTTGTATGCAAGCAAGGGACTAATCCGTCGCTTGCGCTATTCGATATTACAACGGCTCAGGAAGGCGAGACGCTCCTGAAATTGGGGGCGGATATGAACTATATGGACGAAAGTATGTTTGTTGACACGCCTGTTGGTTGGTTTGTCAGTCGTAATGATGTGCCTATGGTGAAATGGTTCTTGCAACACGGAGCGAATCCGAACTGCCAAACGGGACGTAGGGTGCCACTGCTTGCCTATGCGAAGTGGTTGCGAAGAACAATGATATCCACGCCCGCATCCGGTCAAGCAAGTTACAACTATAGCATGGATGCAATAATCGCGCTAATTAAGAAATATGGAGGGAAGGAGTAGTCTATTCCGCCCCTGAGACCACCCGCAGGAACTCCGTCGCCATGTTCTCCACATCAAAGTGCTCGAACACGCTCCTCTGTCCGTTTCGCCCCAACTCTTGAAGGCGTTCCGGCTGTTGTAGAAGCGCTTCCAGCGTATCCGCCAAAGACTCCGCGCTGTCCGGTTCGCACAGTTCGCCCCCGCCCGTTATCTCCAGCAGTTCCGGGAACGCCGCATGACGCGGTTGCACTACGGGAACCCCGCACGCCCACGCCTCCAACAGATACAGCCCAAACGACTCCCCGTAGGTCGCGGGGACGCTCATAACGCTCAGGCTACGTAGGAAATCAATTTTTTTGTCTCGACTCAGGTTGGGCTGTATCGTGACGGAGGCTTGCAGTCCCGCCTGCGCGATTCGCCTCTCCAACTCCGCAAGGTATCTGTCGTCCGCCGAGTTTTTTGTCCCCGCAATGCTTAGGCGCAGGTTGGGGATTGCGTTGCGTTCGCGCAAAAGCAGGTAAGCCTCTACGAGCGTGTGCAGACCTTTTAGGGGGTTGAGCCGCGCAAGGTAGCCAATCGTAGGCGGATGGGGCAGGGGACGCTCTGGCAGGACGCGGTAGCCCATGAGGTCTATCCCGTTATAGACGACGTGGACGCGCTCTTTCGGGAGGTTGGCGCGTCTCTGCATGAGATCGCCGTAGTACTGGCTCACCGCGATAAAGCCGTCCACCGCTTGCCCTTGCCGCGAAAGCGTCTCCCAGCACTGCGTTCTGTGCGGCTCCGGCAGGCTATCCAGAAAGTAGTCTTCGCCTTGTAGAGTGCAGAGGATTTTTGCGGAGGTTTTTTGCTTTAGGTAGGGCGCTATCCCGATAAGCAGGGCGTTCGAGATACAGATAACGTCCGCCTTCGCGTCGCCGTTCAGCCACTCGCCCATACGCTCCAACTCCTTCGCCTGATTGCCCTCACTGCCTTGCAGGGTGGAGAGAGTGAGCGTTCCCAACTGTTCAGGGGTCGTCATGCCCGCGTTCTCCGCCACTTTTTTCAGGAGAGCGGGGGAGTCGAAGAGTTTATCCAGCCAGCGCGGGGTCTTGCGGAAGATGCGCGAGACGTGTTGGAGGTAGACGTTCACCCCGCCGTAGAAGAGAGGCGCGTCTTCGGCGGCGGAGGTCTCGTCGAGCATAAGGGGCAGGTACATGGGAACGAGTATCGCGTCGTGTCCCTGCCTTCGTAGGGCGAGAGCGAGAGCGTTGTCGCGCATACAGGTTCCGCAGTAGTAACTGCCTGTGCCAGCGGTGAGGATTACAATTCGCATAGGGCGGGGCGATACCTTCCTTACTTCACTCTCGAATGCCACTTCGTCCAGAGCGCAGAGTCGGCGAGTAGAGGAATATAGACCCCGCCCACGACGGAACGCGCCTGAAAGCCCACCTGTCGCCCGCTAACGGTTTCGTACCAGTCGGTCATGGGAACTCGGCTCGGCGACTCTTGGAGGAAGCGATAGATAGGTTCAACCAGAGCCTTAAAGTCGGCGGTATTGTCCGCGAGCGTCGCCGTCCAGACAATCCAGTCCAGTTTCGTGTACTCCTTGCGATTGTCGAGGGGTAGCCCATACCTGTTCTGCTTGGTTTTGTAGTAGGCTATCTCTTTTTTGGCGACATCTACGGGGAAGAGGTTCAAACCGAGCAGTTTGTCCCACACGAGATTGTACTTCTGGCTCCACGTATTGGCGCGGTCAAAGGCGAGGCGATAGTGGTCGCCATCGTTCGCCATCTCAACCCACCGTTTCGCCATTATTAGCGCCGCGTCGCGATACTCCTTCGCCTCCGCCGCCTTGCCCAGTTTTTCGCACAACTGCGAGTAGCCGCCCAGCGCCATTATCGCCTTGAGCGAGAGGTTTGTGTTATGCGCTAGGTGTCCCGCGAAGTCGTCGGTGCAGAGTTGATTTTCGGGGTCTAGCCCGCGCTCTTTGAGGTAGTTCGCCCATTTCGTGAGCGTACCCCAGTAGTGATTTGCGTAGTCGGCGTTTCCTTCGATTTTCGCGAGCGCCGCCACCATGATGAGCATATTCCCGCACTCTTCGACGGGCATCTGGTCTTGCTCGGTGCGTTCGCCGCCGCCGTAGACCTGCCCGTTGGCTTTTGGGTAGGTTCCGAGGTCGTGGGGAGCGAAGGGAAAACGCCATCGCTCCGAACCCGCGTAGTTGAGCAGGGGCGTGAGTTGCGCTTTCAGCAGTTTCGTGTTCAGGAGCAGGAAGAGGGGAGAGGCGGGATAGGTGACATCCACCGTGCCGATACAGCCGTTGCTAAAGTTCTCTTTCGAGAAGTAGAGTAGGGTTCCATCTGCGTCTACCACGAGTTTGTGCGCGGATATGGCTTGGCGATAGGCGAGAGCGGCGAGTTGCGCGTAGTCGTCCCCTCCAATTCGCTTGAGGTCTGCCGTTATCTCCGCATCGAAATTTTTGCATCGCTCTAAAATCGCGGGTAGCTCCTCCTCCGCTTTCCGCAGAGGCTCGTCTATCTCTGCGCCCTTGCGCCGCCAGTAGGGGCGCGTTTTGCGGTTGAAGTACTCTATAGAGAAGAGGTCGTCGTAGGCGATGAGGAGGTGATGCGAGACGGGTTGCGCGGAGACGTCTCCGAGGTTGCAGGTGTGCGCCATTACGGGCCAGACATCGTTGGCGGGGCGCGGGTGACGCATATCGTCGCTATCGGGAATTTTGCCGTTCGCGGCGAAGCCCCGTCGGGTGGTCTGGTCGTCGGATATCACGTTCTTAACGTTTGCGCCACGCTTGCTAGAGAGGTAGCAGTAGCCCCAGTCTATGCGGAGGTTATCGCCCGCCTTATCCAGAACGGGCTGTTGTTGCGTTCCCATGCGGAGCGCCTCTTGGTCGCCAATCTGATACCGTCCCCACGTTATTGGCTGTTCCGCTTGATTGACCACAAGCTCGCCCGAAATATCGAAGTAGAGCGTCACAGTGTGTAACTTTCCATCCAAAGCCTTTACTTCTGTGAGGGTGTAGGTGACGGGGCGGCTGATGAGTTCAAGGTCGTCAGGAAGAATCGGGCTAAGGTAGGTAAGCGTGAGATGTACTCCCGCGCCCTCGAACTGGTAGATAGTGCGAGTCGGCGTGACCTCTAGCCCTACCTGTGTGAGGGCGGGGGCTTCGTTGGGTTGAGGGGCGAGGAAGCGATAACTCTTGCCGTCGATGTTCGCCATGCCGCACATCGCGTGTACCGCCCCCGTCCAGTGCTTCGACCAGTCGTCGGTGAGGCGGTCATTGAAAGACCAGACGCTGAAATAGGGGTCGTGCGTGATGAGCGGGACGGCGGGCGGACGAAAAGACACAGAATTCTCCTTTGGGGCGTGTAGCGGCATGAGCGCCAGTAAAAGTGTGGAACAGAGTAGAGAGGGATTCATTTTGTGACTTTAGTTCCTTTTCGGAAGTAAGACTTGGCTACAAGGTTGGCAGGCTTGGCGTTTCGCGCCCTCACCCTGTCCTTCGGATATCCCTCTCCCGATTCGGGAGAAGGACTTGCCTGCAAGGTTGGCGCGGGGCGCATCCCTCATCCTGTCCTTGTATGTTAGAATAAGTCTAGAGAACGCGTTCGTTTCCATAAACGCGCACCTGTCCTAGAGGCTTAGACCTCGTTCCGCAGATCCCGAGGAAACGGATTGTGTTCTTCTGAAAACTCGAACAGTACCTTGGGAG
>CAIJLM010000399.1 GCA_903821495.1 uncultured Chthonomonas sp.
GTCTTCATCCGCTCAGAGTCCTCTATCTCCCACACGCCAGTTTCCACTCCGGGTTGCCGTTCAGCTTCCGAAGCGTACTTCTTATGCCAGTAGGAGTGGACTTCATGGGGAACAATCTGAATGACTTGAAGCCCGTAAAATATCACATGAGCCTGTTTGCATATGGTACAGGGCGTGGTGTACTGCGCTCCAACAATGCTATCAGGATATGCCGCAAAAACGTCATGCGGCGCGGGGTCAGGAAATACAGTATCCGTATCGTGAAGCCAACATTCCAAAATGTCGCCGCGCCCGTCGTATCCGAATTTGTCTGTTTGGAATACTTTCGCCTGCATAGTCGCCTACCTTTTCTGAACACAAGGAGCCTCGCGAGAGGTAGTAAACCCTGTAGACAAGGCTATGAGTTGTCAAACAGCAACCGCCTTCCGCCCTAGTCACCCCTCGCCCAGAATTGGGAGAGGGGCAGGGAGGTGAGGGCTACCCCCCCTCATGCCACGCGCTACCCACAAATTTTTTGTACCTGTAGCACCTTGCGATATAGAGCGTGCGTATCGGCTCTTTGGAGTAGTTGCGCCGCCAAATCGGGATAGGGGTCTCCCACTCCACGCGCTCGAAAATCTGTTCAAGATACCGCTTTTCGCGGTCGTTATCGTTCACATAGACGGCGTTATTCCCCAGTTGCGCCTGTAGCCTGTCGAGGTAGGCGGCGAACATGGAGAGGCGAGTATGGAGAAAAAGGTCGTAGGTTTCCGGGCGGTCAGGAAGGTAAAACGCCAGCGCGGAGGCGTACTGATAGTCGTTCGCCGCGAGAAAGACAGGTTTGCCCTCCTTCTCTAGTTTTTCACGAACGGGCTGTACATAGGTCGCCATCTCTCGCCAACCGTAGGCGGTGTTCGAGAGGTCTTGGTCAACAGGAATACGGAGGTGGATAGCGACGCGGAACGCGGGAACCACCATCGCCAGCGTAATAAACAGCGCCGTCGCCGTCGCCCAGCCGACCAGATATTTCACCCTGCGCGGGTTCGTCTCCGCTAGTTGCGCGAGTGAACCCGCCCACAACACCGTCAACGAGAGCCATGTACAGGGAGCCCAATTTCCCTGCACCTTCGCCTTCAGACTCAGTAGCGAGAAGAAGAGAAAAACCGGAAGACCGCAACAGATAAGAAATCGGTATTTCCAGTTTGGCTCCCGCCCTTGAGACTGCGAATCGGTAGCCCTCCAGCCCCAGCGACACGCCACGAATGTCCCGATAAAGAGAACAGGACCCAGCAGGGCGGCTTGCGACCCGATGAAATCGCCGAAGCGCTTCCAAGGGGAGCCGAAGTCTTTTTTTGCAAGAAAGAAGAGGTGTCGGAACGTCCACCAGTCGTGGTGACTATTCCAATAGAACGTCCCGCTATAGAGCAGAAGGCAGATACCAAACGCAAGGTAGGGCTGTGGGCGGCGGAACCAGACTCTGTGCGCGGGAGAGACTATCAAAAACAGAAACACGCATGGCAGAATAAGAAGCATCGTATGCTTGCTGAGGAAACCTAGCCCCATCGTAACCCCTGCGAAGAGCCATGCGCGATTCTGCTCCCTCCGCGTCGAAGCGAACAGGGCGCGTTCGAGGCAGACCAGCGTGGCGGACCAGAAGACCACCATAAGCGGGTCATACGTTGTAATAATGCTACCCACTTCGGAGAGCGGAGTCATCCCTAGCAGAAACGCGGTTAGAAACGCCGCTAAGGGAGAGCCGAAGATACGGTTCGTCAACTTTACGCAGAGTAGAATTGTTACCAGAGACGCGATAAGGACTCCGATTCGCACTCCGAACTCCGTCGAACCTAAGAGCCGCGTCGTCAGTTGGAGCATATAGGAGACCATAGGGCCCTGGTCGTAGTAGCCTAGCGCGGGGCGGCGCGACCACTCCCAGTAGTAGGCTTCGTCCAGAGATAACTCCATGCTAGGAAGTTGAACGAGGCGCACAAGCGTGATAACGCTCAAGAAGAGTATCGTAGCGCGCGACCAGAGCGGAGAGTGAGCGATATTCGATTGAGAGGGGGCGGAAGGCGATGACATAGTTAAAGTTTAATCTCGAAGAGACCTGTATCCAGACCGGAGACGACCTTCGCCTCCTTAAAGTCCAGCGCCGCAGAGAAGACTCCCTCCGCATTTTTAATTTCGCAGTGTCCGGGAACCCACACGCCCTCCCCAATCTCTTTCGGGTTTGAGTAGAGGAAGGTGGCTTTCACTTTGCCGTCCTTATCGCGCCAGACGCGCTTAAGCGTAAGGCGCGTTTTGGGGTCTACCCACACGAGATACGAGGAGGCGGGGACTGTAGTCTTATATTTTAGTTCAAAAACGAGCGTGGGCGTATCTTCTAGGCTCTCCTCTTTCAAAAAAGTCGCCGTCATAAACTGTAACGTCCCTTCGCTCATCTGTCCGCCATACTCTAAGAGGGACTGACGCTTCGCAGAGTCCTTATCCAGGTCTTCCATCTTGCGTAGGTTCAGTTTTGAGACGGCGTAGTAGCGTTTCGTTCCGTTTAGGATAAGCAGAGCGTCTCCATAGACGCGGGAGCTGGTCTCAATGCGGATTTTGTCGGGGTTCTGGTAGTAGACGTGTAGGTTTTTCATACGGTAGGTCGCGCTGAAGTCCTTGCCAATCTTCTCCAACTCCGTATAGTCTATTTTCGAGACGACGATAGAGGCTTCCATCTCTTTGCAATGGGTCAGAATATCGTTCGCTTTGGGGTTCTCCAGCGCCTTCAAGGGGCGTGTGAAGAGCAGAGAAGAGAGGGAGCCTAACACTCCCAGATAGAGAGAGATTTTCTGTTGTCGCGTGGTTCCGAATTTCATGGGTAGGCGCTCGTTTTTGTTTCCGCCCTGACGGTTCATCAGGGCATAGCGAATCGTTTAGAACAAAGGATTCTAACACACTTTTCGCCCTTACAACATACTCGCGCCCCATTTTATTGCAATTGAGGCGGAATATCTCGCTCTTCGCGCCTCCCTCTCCCCATTTAGTGAAACTCAAGAAGAGAGCGACTTCGTAGAATGAGCAGGAAGAGCCGTATAAGAAGGCGAATCTGTATACTAGAGTAATCCTAAAATAATGAGGTAAATCGTAACCGATGGCGGCATTAAAACTCTCTGCGGAGACCTATTTGGATAAAGTGCATGGGGCATGGCTCGGAAAAAGCATTGGCGTAACCCTCGGCGCAAGTACGCGGGGGCAACTTACGTCGAGTTTTCGCGACTACTACGTCCCTGTTCCCGGTCAGCCTGTCGCGAGTATCGCCCTCGATATTCCTCTTGTCTGGTTGCAGACCTTTGAGACGCTGGGCGTGCGCCCCTCCCCTGAAGAGATGGCGATTGCGTGGCTTGAACACCTCGACTACGCGCAGGAGGAGTTAGGCTACGCTACCCTCAACCTGCAACGCGGTCTACCTCCTCCTGCATCGGGGGCGTACTCCAACTGGTTCCGCGATAGCGCCCTTGGCATGGCGCGTTGCGACTTTTGGGCGCTACTCGCCCCCGGCGCGCCCCAAATCGCCGCGAACTACGCCTATCAAGACTCTACTATTGACCATGCGGAGGAGGGCGAGTGGGCGGCGATGTTCCTCTCCGCCGTGATGAGCGCGGCGTTTTTTATTAGCGACACCTTCACTCTTCTCACCATTGGTCTCGCCATGATACCGCGTACAAGCCGAACCGCCCGCGCCGTCAAAGCCGCCCTCGCCGCAGGGCAACGGGGAGCCGCATGGTTTGAAGCCCGCGAAGGCGTTCTGATTGAGTGCGGAAGCAAAAACTTCTCGGATGTCGCGGTGAATATCGGCTTTTTCACGATGGGAATGCTCTACGGGCTGAACGACTTCGGCGATTCTATTTGCGCCGCAGTCAACTGCGGCTACGATTCGGAGGCGGTAGGCGCGGCGATAGGCGCGTTGATGGGGATACGATACGGCAAAAGTCAGATACCCGAACACTGGGCGAAACCGATAGGCGACCTGCTTATCCCCGGCGTAGGGCTTCGTAGCGATGGGCTTCCCCTCACCCTCAAAGAGGTGGCGGAGCGCACTGTCGCTCTGGGGCGGCGCGTGATTGCGGAGCGCGGGATAGATTTGGAGATAACGGAGCCAGTAGCCGAGAGCGCGTCGCCTGTCGCTTCATTTGTGCAAGAGATTACGCCTGAGCCAACGCCTACAGTCGCTGAAACCACTATGCAGGACATCGCTCCCTCTGAATTAGAAGATGCAGAGCGGATGAGGTTGCGGCAGTCGTTCGAGACTCTCTCTCCCCCTAAAACAGAGAGAGTCGAGCCGCCTCCCGCTGAAGAGACGGAAGAGGCGACTATTGAGAACGTGCAGGAGGCTATGGCTTCCGCGTTAGCGCCTGAACTGGAAACGCCCTCCCCTGTAGAATCTGCGCCCGACCCCATGCCAGAGGCTACTCCCGAAGTAACTCCTGAACCTGCGCCCGACATCCTATCGGCGATTGCGTGGGCGGATAATACGATGGTGAAGCCTCTGCTTGTGACTAACCCGAACGCGCAGATACACGTGGTAAACGGCTATCAGGTTACGCTGAACTGCGACACGCCCGCTATCGCCTACAACCAACTCAAAGTAGTGGGTATCTCCATACGTAACAGCAATAGCGAGCGGTTTGTAGGTAGAATCGCTCTTCTCGCGCCAAGCAAGTGGCAAGCGAAAGCCCCTAGCGGAATAGGGCAGAGGCAGACTATTCCTGCGGATAATGGGAGTTTTTACGGAGAGTTTTCGGCGCTGGTTCAGGAAGGGATAGGGCGCATCGAGATTGCCAACTCCATTTTTGTACAGATTACGCCGGAGGGGGGAGAGCCTTTCTCTGCGGAGTTTCTCTTGCTAGGAGCGGCTTGCTGGTGGACGGTAGGCTCTTTTGCGAACTTCGATGGAGAGGGTTTTGATAGAACCTATCTGCCCGAAGATCGCCCCGGCTTGCAGGAGAGTTATGTCTCTCGCACTATGCAACAGGCGACATGGGAGAAGCGTATCTTTACGAACGCGGTTCTGGATGTGGAGCCGCTCTTTAAGGGCAGTTCGGGGGTCTGCTACGGGCAGACCATTCTGCGTTGCCCTGAGAGTATGTCGGCGCGTCTCTCGGCGCATACCAATAGCGGCGTAAAGGTCTGGTTGAACGGCTCCGCGGTTCTGCGCCGTCATCATCGCGAGGCGTTTCGCCCGAACATCGGAAGCGGAAACTGGACGGTAGATGTAGACCTGAAAGCGGGCGAGAATGTGGTTATGGTGAAGTGGGTGAGGGGCGTAGAGCCGCTTCAGTTCAGCCTAACCGTAACCGACCGCGCTGGAAGGGGTATCCCTGAAGTGAGCAATACCTCATGGTGAGCGGGCGGTAGTGTAACCTAAGTTGCTAGCGCGGTCACAGCAATCGCCTACTCAGGCTTATTTAGCAAGAAAATCACGTCATACAGAAAAAACTTCCCCAAAATGCAAATATAACGCGAAATGAACGCTGAATTAACGCTTGGCTAACGCTCTATGTAGTATTCTGCCCTATAGAGCAAGAGATTCGCAATCCATATTTCGCTCAATAATTAGGGGGTATCGCTATGCTACACGGTTCCGAGTACGGCTTCTGTGGGCGTTCATCCTATAGCGGTCAGTTTTGCAGAGGACGACTACGACCTCGCTAGCGCCTACAGCGCGGCGACGCTCACGGTAAAGTAGCCCCCGCTATCCTCTCGACGACCGCCCCTCAGTGTGTCTACTGAGGGGTGGTCAGATATCCTCCTAACTATGAAGTTTTACCTATTTCCTTGTTTGGTTCAAGGGAGCGAGAGGGATACGGGTATAATTTTACAGATGGTTTCGGCTTAGATTCAAAGGAGATGACTCTTATGACGTTGATGTTGGAGGAGATTCACCAGCAACCGCAGGTATTCGCCCACGTGGTTAAGCGGGAATCGGCGAAAGCGCTCGCCTTAGCGGAGGCGATTCGCGCCCGACAGATACGTCAAGTGGTTATCGCGGCGCGTGGCACTTCCGACCACGCCGCCACTTACGCCAAGTATCTTATCGAAATCTACTGCGGTATTCCGGTCTCTCTCGCCGCGCCCTCCGTCTATACTCTCTACTCGGCAAAAGTAGACCTTTCGGGTTGCCTCGTACTCGGTATCTCGCAGTCCGGGCAGGCGCTAGATGTCGTGCAGACTCTACAGTCCGCTCAGGAGGCGGGGGCGTTGACCGCTTGCATTACGAACGTAGAGGACTCGGCGCTAACAAAAGTGAGTGATTTTTCGCTCTACTGTTCGGCAGGAGAGGAAAAAGCCGTCGCCGCGACGAAGACTTATACCGCTTCACTGATTTTAGTCGCGCTGTTGGTCGGGCATTGGGCTGGGGATGTGGAGATACTGGAAGGGCTAAAAAAGTTGCCGGAGCAGGTCTCTCGCATACTTCCAATCGCTGAGACCATTGAACGAGTCGTTGAGCGATACCGCTATATACAAGAGTGCGCGGTACTGGCGCGGGGGCTGAACCAAGCCACCGCCCTTGAAGCCGCCCTCAAAATGACGGAGACGAGCTACTTGATGGCGAAAGCCTATTCGATGGCGGATTTTCTGCATGGGCCCATTGCGATTGTTTCAGAAGGGTTTCCCTGTTTTCTCTACGCGCCGGATGGACGCGCTCACGCTTCGATGGTGGAACTTGCCCAAAAGTTAAAAACTCGTGGCGCGGAGAGGGTTATTTTTGCACGGTCTGCGGGGATTTTGGAACTCGCGACGCGCCCTATCGCCATTCCTGTAGAGGTCTCTGAGAGCCTTAGCCCGATACTCTACATTGTGCCGGGGCAGTTATGGGCGAACTATCTTTCGGTTGCACGCGGTCAGAACCCCGACGCGCCACGGGGTCTTTCTAAAGTCACGCTCACGCGCTAACAAAGGGAGTTACGGTTGTTTAAGGGAACAAAACACCTCGGTTTTCCTCTGTTTTTTAGAGAAGGGGTACGCGCCTGATGGTTTCGCGAATCGTCGGCGTTGTCACCGCTATCCTCGCAGAGCGTCCGGGAGCGCAGGAGATTCAGGCTCTCTCTTCCGACGACGCTTCGCTACGCAACGCCTTAAATCTCACCGATTTGACGGGAGTGGTAGCGGTCGGGGATACGGTTGTTCTGAATACCGTCGCCGTCGAACTTCAGTTGGGCACGGGCGGCTTAGACTTTGTAGTCTCTTCCAGCCCCAATCGCCTTCCTGACGCTCCCGCAAAGGGGCATCTCCTCAAGTTACGCTACACACCTCTCCAGACCCCTGTGCTTGCGGTGGAATCTCCTGAAAGCCCCTATCACGAGGCGGTAGCGCAGTTTCAAAGCCTGTATGAGTTACCCGTAGTCTGTATGGAGTTGCACAGTCACCTTCCGGCAGTCTGCGCGGGAATTCATTGGGCGGAGCAGGCGCATAACTTGCCGCGCCCTCTTAAAATCGTCTATATTATGACGGACGCTTCCTCCTTGAGCCTCTCCTTGAGCCGTCTCGTTCCCATCCTTAAAGCGCAGAACCTACTCCATGCGACGGTGACTGTAGGACAGGCGTTTGGCGGCGATTATGAGGCGATAAACCTCTATTCGGGCATGGCGTTCGCGAAAGAGGTTTTGCAGGCGGATGTGATTATTGCAGGGCAGGGACCCGGCAACGCTGGCACGCAGACCCCTCTGGGCTTTTCTGGCGTAGACCAGGGGCTGGCGGTAAACGCTACGGCTTCGCTGGGAGGTTCGGCGATACTGGTTCCGCGTATCAGTTTCGCGGAAAAGCGTCATCATCATCACGGCATGAGCCTTCACACCATTACGATTTTGCGGCAGATAGTTCGCGCTCCCGTTTGGGTTCCCATTCCGCGCCTTCCGGTAGAGCAGTTGGTTCGGATTTGCACGATGATGGAGGAGTTGGATATGGGCGACGAAGTCCAGACAACGATTATTGATACGGAACAGAGCATTAGCGAGCTTGAGAAATTGCGCCCTTACCTCAGCACAATGGGGCGCGGCTTGGATGAGGAGACTCCCTTCTTTTTGGCTGGGGCGGCGGCGGGTATTCTCGCCGTCCAACTCAGTGAAATCTACGTGGCTTAACTCAACCCCCTAGCCTCCTTCCCGCCTAACGCGGGGTTTCGCGTAGCAGTTCCGTTGTCAGTTCTTCCGCCCTTTCACGAATTTTGTGGCGTGTATGCGCCTCCGAAACCTCGGCGCTACGGGTTGTATAGGCGCTATGCGGCGCGACCAGAGCCTCCAACTGCCCTGCAATAAGGCGCGTCTCCGCAGTCTCTCCCGCCTCTAGTAGCCCCAGCAGGGGAAACACCTGCGTCGCCCAGTTTTCGCCTCTCGCGCCCATCAAGCCGCTCAGGATAAGGTGTTCTCTGGCGCGTGTCATGGCGACATAGAGGAGGCGTTCGCTCTCTTTGAGTTCTCGCAGACGCTTCTGTTCGGCTATCGTTTTGTAGACTGCATCCTCGGTTCCTGTAGCGCGTGTTCCTAGCGCAAGGCGGTGCGGGTCGCAGACGAAGAGACCTTTCTCTGCGTAGGACAACGCGCTCGACATATCGGCGAGCGCCACAACAGGAAACTCTAGCCCTTTCGCGCCGTGTATTGTGAAGAAGCGAACTACGTTCGCGGCTTCCTCTTCTGTCGGCGCGTCTCCTTCACGCTCCGAAATCTTCTCTAAATCGCGCAATCGCGTAATAAATTCGCGCACTCCTACCACCGAATCGCTATTCGCCATCTGAAGTAACTTCCGCACGTTCGCAAGTCTGCGCCTCCCGTCTGGGCGGCAGAGAAGGCGTGCGTCGTAGTGCGTTTTCGTGATGATGCGCTCTAGCGAATGCCCCACAGGTAGCCTATCTTCCACCTGCCGTAGCTCCTCCATGATACCGACAAACTGCCGTAGTTTATCCGCCTCCGCTCTCTCCAAGCGCCCTGATTCGAGGAGTGGCTCTATCTCAAAGTAGAGAGATTGCGCGGACTTTTGCGCTCCCTTACTCTGTTCTGCGTAGGTATGTAGGCGATGTAGCGTATCCAGAGAGAGTCCGACAAAGGGAGAGCGGAGGGTGGCTACAAGCGCGACATCGTTTAGCGGAGTCTCTAAGACTGTAAGGAGGTTTAGAATATCGCGAATCTCAAAGCGAGTGTAGTATCCCCGCCCCGCGCTTACAACGAAGAAGGGGACTCCTTGCCGGGCGAAAGCGCGTTCGTAGAGGTTGATATGCGTGGTAGTGCGAATGAGAACGGCGATGTCGCGGTAGTCGATAGGCTCTCCAAAGCGCGGGTCGTGGGCGTGCGTAATGCGTATTTGACCGCCGGAGACTATTCGCTCAATGCGTGTCGCTAGGGCTTCCGCTTCAAGGGCGAGGTAATCGGGTCTCGAAAGGCTCTTGGAGAGGAAAATTTCGACTGAAGGTAGACCTTTGTCTGCAAACTCTGCGCCTTTCGTTAGAGGGACGAAGGGGGTCTCTTCTCTCTGCCAGATACGGCTGAATACGCGACGTATGAGGCGCAGTATTTCGGGGCGCGAGCGAAAGTTGACGGCGAGCGGGATATGCAAGCCAGCGCTCTCCTCTCGGAAGGTTCGCTCTAACTCCCTGAATAGAGAGGGTTCCGCGTTGCGAAATGCGTAGATGCTCTGCTGAACGTCGCCAACAACGAAGAGATAGTTGAGTTTCGCCTCGCGGGTTGCGGGAACAAAGTTTTCGTGCCGGTATCGGGTTTTGAGTTCGCCTTCGGGGGTATGCAAAACCTCAATCAGCCTCATTTGAACGGCGTTTGTGTCCTGAAACTCGTCTACCATGAGATAGCGGAACCGCTCTCGGTAGCGTAGGCGCACCTCCGGCGAAACTTCAAGTAGGCGCAGGGCTTCCGCCTGTAGGTCTTCCGTATCAAGAGCGCCCTGACGAAGTTTCTCCTGATTGTAAGCGCCCCACACTTTGAGGAGTACACCCCAGAAGCGATAGCAGGCGTGTTGCGCCTCCTCTTCTTTTTCGCCGAGCGCCTTATGTAGCGTTTTCGCCTCTTCGCAGGCGTTTTTGATACGCTGAAAGCACTGATAGGCTTGCGCCTCCAACGAGTCGGGGGCGGTGTGCGGGTCGCGTAGGGTTGCGACTGATTTCTGTATCTCATTTAAGGCGACAACCGTATCCTGAATTGAGGCTATTTCAGAGTTATCTCCTCCTGAGTGGCGCACAACGGTCTGGTACGCATTGGAGAAGGCGGCGCGAAGTCCGCGCTGTAGCGTCTCAAGAGTCTGCCTACAGCTCTCTATCTCGTTCCATATCGGCTCTAGCCAGTCGTGTACGAGTTGACGGGAGGTCTCTACTGTATGCTTTGCGCCCGCTAGATAGTGCCGCTCCACCTCGGAATAGGAGCGCCCTGCGCCCCTCAATCGGTTTACTACGCTCTCCACTGCGCCGACAAGGGTAATGAGCGGGTCGGCAGGGTCGCTACTGTTTCGATTCGCTTGTAGGGTGGCGACTAGCTCGATAAACTCTTCGTCTTCTTCTCCATAAGCGGTAGCGACAACATCTTCATAGACCTTACGAAACAGGCGTTTGGCTTTGGGCTCCTCCAAGACTCTGAATTGCGGGTCTACGCCCGCTTCAAAGGGGTTTTCCTGAAGTAGGCGCGAACAGAACCCGTGTATTGTGCTGATGTAGGCGGTCTCTATCTGTCGCCTTTCGTCCAGCAAGTTTTCTGCGAGTAGCGCCGCGACAATCCGTGCCTTCATCTCTCTAGTCGCTTTGTCGGTGAAGGTTATCACGAGGATGTTTTCAACGCTCGCTTGGAGTTCGGGAGCAAGGGTTCCTCTACGCGATTCGAGGATAAGCCGTAGGTATCGCTCTACGAGGACTCCCGTTTTGCCAGAACCCGCGCCCGCCGCGACGCAGATGTCGGTTGCATCGCTTGAAATAGCTTGTTGTTGATAAGAAGTGTACTCTCTCGGCATGGTTTCAGGCTCTCTTGAACCCATTGTAGGGTACTATGTTAGGTATTAGTGAGATGATACCCAATTTCAGCGGGAAGAGAGTGAAAAGGGGGAGTGAAATGGCAACTGTTTTTGCGATTGTGAATCAGAAGGGCGGCGTGGGTAAGACAACGACAGCAATTAATCTTGCGGCGTATATGGCGTTGGAGGGCGTGCGTGTTCTACTCTTCGACCTCGACCCGCAGGGTAACGCTACGAGCGGGCTAGGAGTGGATAGGGGGCAGGTTACTCTATCCACTTATGATGTGCTTATTGAGGGGAAGTCTATCGCGGAGTCGATGGTCGCTTCGCAGATTCCTAACCTATCTTTAGTCCCGGCGACTATTGACCTTGCGGGCGCGGAACTCCAACTGATGTCCATGCTTTCACGTGAAACACTCTTAAAGCAGGCTATCACACTTGCGAGAGAGAGTTTCGACTACATACTGATAGACGCTCCCCCGTCGCTTGGACTACTCACGCTCAATGCGCTTGTCGCCGCCGATTCCTTGCTGATACCTATGCAGACCGAATACTACGCTTTAGAGGGCGTGACCCAACTTTTGAAAACGGTAGAACTCGTGAAACGGCAATTGAACCCGACTCTTGAGATTGCACGTGTTTTGCTCACTATGCACGATGAGAGAACGCGCATTGCCCGACAGGTGGTGGAGGAGGTGCGAAACTACTTCGGCGAGGCTGTTTCCCCCAATATCGTCCCTAGAAATGTACGATTGACGGAGGCTCCAAGCCATGGGCTACCCATCGCACTCTACGACCCCAAATCTCGTGGCGCTCTCGCCTACCAATCCATCGCAAAGGAGATACTTGAATATGGAAAAACGCGGACTCGGTAGAGGGCTTTCGGCTCTCCTTTCGGAAAACAACCTGAACGTAGCGGGACAGGTTCAAGAGATTCCCTTGAACCAAATTGTCGCCAACCCGTATCAGCCTCGAACCCTCTTTGACCCGCTCAAAATGGAAGACCTCATTACGTCTATTAAAGAGCATGGAGTCTTACAACCGATATTAGTACGGCAAATAGGCGCTAACAAATATCAATTGGTGGCGGGAGAGCGCAGATTCCGAGCGTCACAAGCCGCTGGACTAACAAGCGTTCCCGCGTTAATCAAGACCGTGACCGACCAGACCCAACTCGAAATCGCGATTGTCGAGAACCTTCAACGCGAAGATATTGGCGCGTTGGAGTCGGCGCGGGCGTTTCGACGCTTAATAGACGAGTTCAGCATGACGCAAGATAGCGTCTCGAAGCGGGTAGGTAAAAGCCGCTCGGCGGTAGCGAATACGTTACGTCTCCTGAACCTACCCGAAGAGATTCAAGATAGCCTTGAGCGGAACGAAATTTCAGAAGGACACGCTCGCGCCCTACTGATGATTACAGATAGGGAGTATCTCCTGCAAGCGTGGAGTTCGGTGGTAAAACGTGGCTTATCGGTGCGCGATACGGAGAAGTTGGCGCGAACGACGCGCCCGACAGTCGAAGGGGAGGCGCATACGGTCACTGTGTCCGGTTCTGGCGAGGTCGCAGGAAGGGTCTACGAGACCAAAAGCCTCAAACTCGACCCGCATGAGGTCTCTGTCGCCGAACAACTTCAGCACAAACTTGGCACAAAGGTCACTCTACGCCACTTTGCGGGCGGGGCGGGGCGTATTGAGATAGATTTCTTCTCGGAAGAGGACTTGTTTCGTATTGTTGAGGCATTGTTAGTGAATACGTAATACGCCTGTCTCATAAAAAGGGGAGCGGTATGAAGATAGACATGAATCTGAGGATAGCCTTTATTCTGTGGGGGGTTCTACTAGGACCTTTCGTTTTATTGGCTACTAATGTGTTGCTTCATGGGCTATTTTTTCGCACGGTATTAGGAGACGTGCGGGAAGTCTACGTTTTCTTTCTTACCGCACCGCTGGGTGTAATACTCGGCGCAGTATTCGGCGCACTTTCCGGCGGGGCAGTCTCTCTTCTATCGCAAGGAGATTCTGTTTCTGCTGGGCGCTTCTCGGTAAAGGCGGGAGGGATCCTTTTTGGAATACTGTTCTGTTTAGGTCTGTTCCTGGTTAGGGGAGGCGGCTCCCATTCGCTATTGTATAGCCTCTACTGTACACTATTCTGGTTTGGTTCATCTCTGTTTTGGTCAGGGGCTTTGGCGCTTTATGGCATCCTTCTACTTAAACGATAGGGAGATAATATCCGCTACTTTGTTTCACGTGCAACACCTCAACCGATGCGTATATCGGCGATAAGCGGAAGATGGTCGGAAGCGAGCGAGGCGGCTACCTCGAACCGAGTGCAAGCCACGCCACGCCCAAGTATATAGTCAATCCGCGTGTTTGGCGCATCCGAAGGAAATGTCAAAGCGCCCTGCGAGTTGAAATCTGACAAACCGGCTTGCTCTACCAAGCCTCGAACGCCTTCCGCCTCCGCCTCTTCGTTCAAATCCCCACAGAAGACCGCTGGAAGAGAGGAACCGTCAACTTTTTCCGCACAGTAACGCCCCTGCTTCGCTCGCTCCTCCACCTTTAAGCCCCAGTGAGTGCAGAATACGCGAAATGAACCTATCCCCGCCACCTCCAAAAACTCTAACTCCAACAGTCCGCGCTGTTCGCCCTGCGAGGGCAACAGGTATTTGCGAATACGGGTTGGCTTCCAGCGCGAAGCGATTCCGATACCGTACCTCCCCAGTCCAAAATTCACAGGAGAGTGAAAATAGAAAGGACACTCTAACAGATGTCCCAAACGCTTAGGCTGATTCTCTAACCGACTCCAAGGCAAGCGCTGGTGTATCTCCTGAAAGCAGACAATATCGGGGGAGTGCAGACGCACCGTCTCAGCGATGCGCTCCGTCGAGCGAATGTTGTCTATCCCCAAACTACCCCGTGTATTATAGGTCATCACCTTGAAAACACTAGACATTTGAATACCTGTTCAATGGCAAAAAGCCACTGGAGAGACTTCTTCTCCAGTGGCTTCCACGTTTATAGTAATCCGGGACTAAGCCCCGGCGTTATCGGCTAGGGCGCGACGAATGATGAGGTCTGCAATATCCTCGCCACTCACCTTATACGCGCCACTTTCAATGGCGGATTTTAACGTCGCAACACGGTCTTCGCGAACGTCAGGAATACGACTCAAAACCTTCTGAACGTGCTGAATGTCTTGACTCGTCGCGCTAACGTCCACAGTGGCGGCGGCTCCGCCGGTAGTTGTAGGCTCTCCGGAAATAGGAGAGGAGCCCGCGCCCTTTACTTGTGTTCGAGATTGCGGGGCTAACGCTAACAAACGGTTAATCTCATCGCTTGAGATTTGCATACTATGCCTCCTAAACGACTATCCGATGACGGTATTTTACCGGCATCGCTTCTCGAAAGGACGGCGACCAGGCTACCATAAGGCAATAACCTCTTAGGCCCTCTAGCTTTGCGTCCCCACATTTCTATGGGTTTGCCTTTTCCATCACCGACTTAATAACATTATTGGAACGTTGTTAAGAGTTATTTAGGGGTTTTCACGTGTAACTCTGCAAATCCCGTATATCAACGGGGGAAACAACAGCCCAATCCACATATACCACGAATAGTACCACAAGGTTAGGCAGGATTCCTCCTTTCTTATAGAGAATTGATTCGCGATGAGTAACTTTCAATCCCCTATACCGTCTATACAGTATCTTTCTGCTAGGATAGAACGAAATGCCAGATAACTCTCCACACGACCCGCTCCTCGAAAAAATTGCCAAAACACGCCGCCACTGGAAACTCGTCCACGCTATGAGCGGGACTTTCTGGGTATTCGCGCTATTTCTAGTATCAGCGCTACTCTGTTATCATATAGATAGAGCCACTGCGCTCTCTTCGGGGGCGAGAGTTGGATGGAACGCGCTCCTGCTTGGAGGAGGACTACTTGGAACAGTAGGCGCTTGTCTGCTCTACGCTCTGCGAAAACTACCCGACTCCGTGCTTGCAGAGCGTATCGAACAGACCTTCCCCGCCCTGAATGAGCGCCTTCTCACCGTACTCAATCTCTTTCCCGCTCTCGCCACCACGCAAGGGACGCTCTCCTCCGGATTCTCAACAGTTCTCGCACGCCGCCTTGTAGATGAGACCCGCAAAGAGGCGGATGGTCTCGACTTCCGGCGTTCGGTAAGCAAAGATCCTCTCCGTAATGCGAGTATCGCCTTTCTACTACTTGCGGGCGTTACGTTCGCTGACCGCGCAGTGGCGGCGGAGGCGTTTGATAACTGGCTCAACCGTATGGCGCATCCCTACGACGATATCGCCCCCTGGGCGAACACCCGCGTTTGGCTCGCCCCCGACAAAAAACTACTGTCCTCTGGCGAAGGGCTATCCGTCTCCGTAACGACACGCGGAGTCGCCACAGAGACCGCAATCCTCTACTATCGAAACGAGCAAGACAACAACTGGCAAAAAGTCGAACTCAAAAACCCCACAGTCGCAACCGATAAAGAGGGCGGGAACGTCTTCAAACACCATTTCGCCGCCCTCGCGCAAACAACCCTTCTCAAAGCGGTCGCGAACGATGGCAAAAGCAACGAGCAAAAGGTTATCGTGGAAGCCTTGCCCACCCTGCTCGGCTTTCAGATGAAGATTCACTTTCCCGGATATATGAATCGCGCCGCCCAAACCATCCCCATTCCTAACGACAAGGGGAAGGACAGTCTGACCAGCGACGGCAACATTGTCGCCCCCGTCGGCGCGAAAATCGAGATAGTCGCTACCGCGAACAAGCCGCTCAAGCAAGTAGAGTACATAAAAGATAAGCAGACCGCTGGCGAGTGGCAGACGCTCAACGAACGCGCTACCGGGAGCCTCGAAGTATGGAAAGAGGGAACCTACTCCCTCCGCCTGACCGATACACGCGATTTTCATAGCGCCCCCGCCACACCCTACGAGATTCACGCCGTACCCGACCAGACCCCCGTAATACAGGTTGCGGAGCCTACTACCGACATGGATTTGGTCTCCACAGGCAAACTTCCCATACGGGCGCACGCCACCGACGACTACGGAATCACCCATCTCGGACTCCGCTACACGCGCATCAAAGAGGACAACTCCGGCGAAAAAACCGCTGTCGCCAAGACCGCGCAAGGCGAATTTACGCTACCCGGCGCGAACGGCTCCCCTACCGCCGACACCTCCGTCGCGTGGCAGATGGCGAGTGTACACCCAAAAGCGGGGGAGACCGTCCTCCTCGAACTCACCGCTACCGACAACGACACGCTTTCGGGTCCCCACATCGGGCGCTCAAACCTCTACCGCATTCACGTCGTCAGTTTGCCAGAGATGCAACGTCGCCTGAAAGAGCAGATGGACGAAGAGCGTCGCGCCCTCGACCAGTTGCGCCAAAAGCAGATTGAACTCCAGAAGGCGCTTCAAAAAGCGCGCGCTCAGAAGGACAATAAGGAGTTAGCGCGTACTCAAGAGGAGCAGCGCAACCTAGCGCAAGAGGCGAAATCTACGGCGCAACGAGTCAACGACCTCACCACACGCCTCGAAAACAACAATCTCGCCACCGAATCCGAGGCGAAACGGCGCGATGAAGCCAGCAAACTTCTCGACAATCTCGCCCAGCAAAAAATTCCAGCCTCCGCCGACAAAATTCAGAAAGCGCAAAACGCGCCCGCCCGCTCTGCGAACCGCGCAGAATCGCTGAATCAAGCCGCGCAGACGCAAGCCGAAAACCGCAAGGAGATTGAGAAGGCGCAA
>CAIJLM010000400.1 GCA_903821495.1 uncultured Chthonomonas sp.
CCGTCCCCTTCCCGAAGCGGGAAGGGGTGGCTCCGACTGTGCGAAAACAACGCTTTTTAGACGGTTCTGGAAGGTCGAAAGCCTATTGCCAAACCGCCCCGTTATCTCATTCGCGGCGCGAGTTCCCCCTTCCCGTTTCGGGAAGGGGGCTAGGGGGTTAGGTCGACTCCCTATTTGCCTACGCTGTCCACAGGTTTCACCTCGAACGCGCCAAACTCCTTCAGTTGTGCGTTCACTTTGCTTGCGGGGGCGACAAGTATCATGGAGAGGCTGTTCGGGTCGAAGTAGGTTTTCGCGATGCGGTTGACATCGGCGAGAGTGACCGCCTGTATCTTTTGGATGTAGTTTTGGAGGAAGTCTTTGGGAAGCCCGTAGAGTTCGATTTGCGAGAGTTGCCCCGCCAACGCTTGAGGCGTTTGGGCGTTAATGGCGAACTGCCCTGCGAGAAAGCCTTTTACTTTACGCAGTTCGGTATCGGTAAAGCCTTTTGCCGCGGTCTGTTTTAGAATCTCTCGCACTGCTTTGATGAGCGCGTTGGTCGTTTCGATTTTGGTGAAGGTGGAGACTCCGAAGGTTCCGCCTAGCAGAGATTTCGAGAACGAGCTTCCAATCCCATACGTCAAAGAGCGGTTGATACGAATCTCTTCGACGAGGCGCGAGGTGAAGCCGCCGCCCAGAATGGTGTTCGCTACTTCGGTGGCGTAGTAGTCGGGGTGTCCTATGGCGATAGCGGGGCGAATGAGGCGCAGTTGCGTCTGTGTGCTATCGGGCTTGTCTACGAGAACCTGCTTCGCGCCGCCGGGCATCCACTTAGGAGTATCCCGCATCGTATTCGTCCCCTGCCAATCGCCGAAGCGGGCGCGGAGTTTGGCGGTTAGGTCGGCGGCTTTGAAATCGCCCGTCGCAATGACAATCATGCTGGCGGGGTTGATGTTTGCGTGATAGTAGGCTAGAATATCGTCTCGTTTGAGCTGAGAGAGAGAGGCTATTCCGGGCGAGTTCCCGTAGGGGTGTCCCGCGTAGATAGTGGAGTTGGTAACAAGACTGGCGATGGCGCGGGGGTTTTCACTGATGCCTTTGAGTTCATTGATGGACTGTAGCCGCTCTCGCTCTAGTTCGCTTTCGGGGAAGTTGGAGTTACGCATTACGTCTGTGAGGAGGTCTAGCCCTGCGTCTATGTCTTTAGAAAGCACGTCGAGGGAGACGGTGAAGCTATCGTTACTCACGCTTGCGCCGAGACTTCCACCCAAGAACTCAATCTCTTCTGAGATTTGCACGGCGTTGCGCTTTTCTGTGCCGCGCCGCAGGAGGGTGGCGGTCAACTCCGCGACTCCCGCCTTATCGGAAGGCTCGTTCACCTTGCCGCCGGGAAAGATAACGCGAAGGGTGAGGGCGGGAACGCGAGGATACTCCATCAATACGAGGCGTGAACCGTTCGGCTCTTGACTGCGCTTGACGGGGGGCGTGTTTATCTTTTGCGCGGAGGACGGGGCGACTACTAGAGCGATAAGCCCGACAAGCGCCGCGCTGGATAGGTAATTTTTCACTTCTGTTCTCCTCCTTGCGCCGCGCTCTCCGGCTTCAATACAATGACGGTGCGCGTTTTCTCGGTAAAGTATTTTTTAGCTACACGCAGAACATCGGCGGTGGTTACTTTGTCGTAGCGCGGAAGTAGGTCGTAGAGATGTTTCCAGCCTCCCCAGTGCGCTTCGTACTTCGCGAGCAGACCTGCGCGTCCCATATTCGTGGCGAACCGCCCTATCAGCCCTTTGAGGAAGCCATTTTTCGCTTTTTGGAGTTCGCGCTCCGTGACTCCATTTTTTTGAACCTCCGCGAGAGTATCGTAAATCGCTTTTTCGCACTCTTCGGTGGTGTGTCCGGGGGCGGCTTGCGCGTAGAAGGTGAAGAGGCTTGGGTCTAGTCGCGCGTCGCTATCGGCGCTGACCTCTGTAGCAATCTGTTTTTCGTACACAAGGGCGCGGTAGAGGCGCGAACTGTCTCCGCCCGCTAGTATCACGCTGAGTAGCTCTAGCGCGGGAGCGTCGGGGGCGTGGGAGCTAATGGACTTGTAGCCTAAGAGAACGGCGGGTAGTTCGGCGGGGCGGTGGTAGTTGATTCGCTTTTCGCCCTGCTGAAGGGGTTCGGAGTTGACGACGGCGCGTGGGGGAGTTTGGGCGGGAATATCTGAGAAGTATTTTTTGATACCTGCGAAGAGTTCCGCCGTTTTGAAATCGCCTACCACAACTACGACGGCGTTATTGGGCGCGTAGTAGGTTTTGAAGTAGGTTTTCGCATCGCTTAGCGTGATAGCGTCAAGGTCTTTCATAAACCCGATGGTGTCCCAGTGGTAGGGGTGCGCTACAAACGCATGGTTCACCAGCTGCTCGTACATGGAGCCGGGCAGGGAGTTGTCGGTGTTGACTCGCCTCTCCTCTTTCACTATGCCGCGCTCTTGCTCTATGTTCGCCTTGTCGAGTTTGAGGGCGCGCATTCTGTCGGCTTCGAGCTGAAGCGTGATGTCGAGGGTAGGCGAGGAGAACTCTTCAAAGTACTCGGTGGTATCGGAGGTGGTGAAGGCGTTCGATTCGCCTCCACCCGCCTCTATGATGTGGTCGAACTCTTTGGGCTTATAGCGTGCGGAGCCGTTGAACATCATGTGTTCAAAGAGGTGGGATAGCCCGGTAATGCCCGGTCTTTCGTTGCGCGAGCCTACTTTGAAGAGGGTGTAGTAGGCGGCGGAGGGGACTGTGTGGTCTTCCAGCGCGAGTACGACTAGCCCGTTTTTGAGTTGTAGGCGTTGGATACTGAGGGAGGGTAGTTTTTGGGCGGGGAGAGCGTTGCATAGTAGTATGCCTAACGCTACTAGCGCCCACAACGAGGCTTTCTTTGGTTGTTTCAAGAGCTACTTCCTTTTCGCTTTACGCTTCCTGAAGGCAGGCGAGACGATTAGCGAAGGGGTTGGGATATACAGACAAAATAGTAGTTGCGACATCAGGCTTGTTCTCAGGTAGGGTTAAGTCGCGAAACAAATCCTCTTCAAGGAGATACCTAATATCCTCTCTAGTCTACCGCATAACGCCCCTGTTCATGCAATTCCTAAAAGGTGGTTAGCGTTCACATAACCCGCGCAACCTCTCCTAGCCCTCAAGCCCCGCCCCTTCTCCCAATTCTGGGAGAAGGGGTGAATGCACGGATGGTGGGTTGAGATTGGGAAGTTGAGCGTGTTGTTCCAAGTTGGGGGCTTGGTGCATTTTTTTCGCGTGTTTCGCGGTTTTTACTCCCATAACCCTGAACTCTTACGCGGGCGCTTGCGGGGAGCGCGTTTCCGCTGTATAATGTACACTATAGGTAAAATAGGGCTAACTTTTCGAGGCGATATACCGTCTCTATAAGAGGAAGTTCCTAACCCTTCCGATTTGAATCGCTAAACGGTCGCTACGGAGGTACACCGTGTCACAATCCGGTAGAAAATTCTATATCCTCTGGGTGGTTCCAGTCTTTCTGGCTGGGCTATTCTTCTGGGGGCGCTCTATAAAAGCGCAGAGAACGCACGACAAGTCGTCTCTACGCACCCGTATTGAGAGTCTGCTAGGGGGAAGCCAGAGCGCCTCTCTCATCGGACTAGGCGGCGGAGAAGGGCAAGGAAGCATCAGCCCTGAACTTATGTACGAAGAGATACTTGAAGCCGTCAAAGCCAAGTTCGTAGATGACACCTTCAGCGACCCAAAGGTTAGCAACGGTTCGCTCAATCGAATGTTCGCGTCGCTCAACGACCCCCGCTCGAACTACCTTGATGTGAAGATGCGCCAGACGCGCATGGACGCGCTACTAGGTAACTTCGAGGGCGTGGGCGCTGTCGTTCAGTATACGCGCACGAAAAAAGACAGCGTAGACTACCAGAACCTCACCATCGTTGCGGTAATGCCCGGCAGTCCCGCCGAAAAAGCGGGCTTGAAGAGCGGCGATAACGTGATGGACATTAACGGACATGGAGTCATTACCTACGGAATAGGCGTAGATGTTGATAAAATCATCCGCAACAATGTTAAAACCGACGCTCAGAAGCGCGAAGAGCTAAAAGTCCTTTCCGAGAAGTATCGCCAAGCCTACACCCTCCCGAAAGCCCTACTGCAGATGACCACAGGAGCGGGAGCCACCTTGAACCTAAAAGTGACTCGCGACGGCAAAGAGACTCCTATTACTGTAACAACGGCGAAAACAACCGTCGACCCCGTGCAGTACAAGATGATAGGCAAGGTCGGCTACCTCCGCGTTCTCCTCTTCAATGGAAAAGCCACCGCCGCCTTTGAGCAGGCGCTAAAAGCCCTGCAAGCGCAAGCGACTAAAGGCATCGTGATTGATTTGCGACAGAACCCCGGCGGCGTGGTCTCCGACAATGGAGACATCAACGGCTTTCAGTCTGCGAAAACCCTGCTCTCCGATATTGCAGGCGCTATCAACGCACAACTAGAGCGAAAGCCAAACGTACACGAACCTCTGAAAATTGGCGATGGCGCGGGTATCAAGGCTCCCTGTATCGTGCTGGTGGACAAGGGGACCTCAAACATCGCCGAGTTTGTCGCCTCCACTCTCCACGATACGCACAAGACGAAAATCATTGGGGCGCGCACCTTTGGCGACCCCGTGCTTCAACTCTTTACCCTCTTTAAGAACGGAACGGGCGCGGAGTTAGCGACAGCGCACTTCCTTACTATGGCGGGAGCGCAGTGGACAAACGGCATTCAGCCCGACGTAAGCGCGGGCGATAACGCGCTTGACCAAGCGGTCTCCGCGCTCGGCGGCTAGACAGCGCAATTCTCTCAGGTTACGACGAAAAGATTGGGGGATACCAGCATGGTATCTAGTAAGGCAAAAGGCTTTTTCGGGGGAACGATAACCGCTGTTCCGCTTATTGCGGCGCTCGGCTTCGGCTCTGTTCTGCTCGGCTACGCAAGCGGCGATGTCCTGCGTCCCGCCTCTCGCTCTGTTTTGTCGGCGCGAACCCTTATCGCGCAGGACGACCCCAGCGCGAAAACTCCTACCACCAACTCCGACGACCACCTGCCCTCAAAGGCAGACCCGGTAGAGGACTATAAGACCGCGCTAGCGCTTATTCAGAAGAGCTACTACGGCAAAAGCGTGGACGGTAAAGAGAAACGCAAACTCACCTACGAAGCGATTCGCGGGATGCTGTTCAGCCTGAAAGACCCCTTCACGGGCTTCCTAGACCCCGATGAGTGGAATCAGATGCAGTCTACCACACGGGGCAACTTCGAGGGAATTGGGGCGCAACTACAGCAAGAGGGAACCGAAGTCAAGGTTGTAGAGCCTTTCGAGAACAGTCCCGCTGAAACCGCTGGACTTAAGCCCGACGATATTATCTTGCGCGTGGACGGTCAGACCTCGCTCGGCAAAAACATCAACGATGTGGTCAAACTCATCAAAGGCAAAGCCGGAACGCAGGTGCATATCACCGTTCTGCGTAACAAAGAAGAGAAGACCTTCACCATCACTCGCGCCCGTGTCGAAGCCCCTGTCGTCAAGCACTATATGCAGGACGCAGATGCGAAAATCGGCTACATTCGCCTTACCGAGTTCAACGAAAAGAGTGTTGAGCAGTTGACTATCGCCTTCAATGACCTGAAAAAGCAGGGCATGAAGGGACTCGTTTTCGACCTGCGGGGCAACCCCGGCGGACTGTTAGACACCGCTATCCACGTCGCGAGTATGTTCATTCAGCGCGACACGCAACCCGCTCTAGATAACGTTGTAGTGCATATCCGCGAGGGCGGCGGCGTATTCAAACAGCCCCCGCATAGGCTTCGTAGCGCCGACTATATGCTAGACAGTATCCCGCTTGCGCTAGTGGTGAATGAGGGAAGCGCCTCCGCCTCCGAAATCGTGTCGGGCGCGATTAAAGACTACGGCGTAGGAACGCTCTTCGGCGAGCGCACCTATGGCAAGGGGCGCGTACAGACGCTCTACCCTCTGCCCGACGACTCCGCCCTGCGCCTTACCACTGCGCTCTACTTTCCGCCTAAGAAGGTAGACATCAACTATAAGCACGACGAGGACGGCAACCGCATCCCGAATACAGGCGGCGTTCTGCCAGATGTAACACTCGACCAGACGGACACATGGAAGGGCTTCAAAGATAGATCCGGTGATGTTCAACTGAACACCGCAACCAAATTCCTGCGCTCTGTGCTGAAAGGCAAACCCGTAAAGGACGCGCTTGCAGATGTCATTAAAGACCTCCCCAAGCCCGCCGCAAAGGTCGCTGACAAAGGTTCCAACGCGAACCGCCGTTAAACGCCCTTGTATCGCTCCATAAAAGACCTCCCCGTCTGTTAGTAGACGGGGAGGTCTTTTTGCGTATATGAGGGCGTTTTCCTCTCCCATGTAAGGGTTCATAGACATATATCATATGGGTGTGTCTCATTTGAGTTGGGAGAGTCTGTCTGATAGGCGAAGCGGCATAGCGATTCGCCCTCTGTACCG
>CAIJLM010000401.1 GCA_903821495.1 uncultured Chthonomonas sp.
AAAAAATTTCGCCGCGCCGCACGCGGCGCTACTCTAACACATACCCGCTCACTCTTCCACTTGAGTCGCCTGTAGTACACTCTCTGCAACATATATGGGGGCTTTGAAGCGCAACCCTACCGCAATAGCATCGCTTGGACGCGCATCCACCTCAATCACACGCTCCCCCACCCGCAAATGCAACTTCGCATAGTAGGTATCCTGCCACAAGTCATCTATCACTACCCTATCCACCGTCCCGCCAAGTTTATCAATAATATTACGCATCAGGTCATGCGTAAACGGACGGTCAGGGGTCTCTCCGCGTATCGCGCTCAATATCGCCCGCCCCAACTCCTGCAACATCACTATCTTGAACTCACGCCCTCGCCCATCACGCAACAAGACCCACATTGAACTCTCGGCGCGCCCTTGAGCGTGCCCGGCGGGGTAGTATATCTCCTCCACCACGTTGGCAATAGTGACCTCTTTTAACTCAATACTCTGTTGTTGGCGATTCTCAGGCTCAACATCGTACCACTCCGCAGAGTGGGGATTCATGTCGTCAGAATCGCCATCATCAAAAAGGTTATGAAAATCGCTCATCACGTCTCTCCACTCTTATTGCTACGTTTCGAGTTAGACAAAAGAGTTGACAGATTGTTAGTCCGTTTTTATGGTGCGTTCCACCATTTGCAAAAACTCTTTATTCGATTTCGTGTGCTGGAGCCTATCCTTCAGTAGTTCAATGCCCTCCAGCGGGTCAAGACCATGCAACAGGCGACGCAACTTAACAATCTGCTTGAACGTCTCTTCATCATAGAGCAACTCATCGTGGCGCGTACCAGATTTCATAGAGATAGCCGGATAGATACGCTTCTCCGCGAGGCTTCTATCCAACTCCACCTCCATATTACCCGTACCCTTGAACTCCTCGAAAATAAGGTCGTCCATACGGCTGTTCGTCTCAACCAAGGTGGTAGCCAAAATCGTCAAGCTACCGCCCTCTTCAATCTTACGAGCCGCGCCGAAGAAACGTTTCGGGCGATACAAAGCCGCAGGGTCTAAACCGCCCGCAAGCGTTCGTCCGCTCGGATTAACCGTTAAGTTGGAGGCGCGAGTATAGCGCGTTAGGCTGTCCATAAGAATAACCACATCCCGCTTCGTCTCCGCCAACCGCTTTGCCTGTTCTAATACCATCTCCGCGACCCTCATGTGGTTCTCAGGAGTCTCATCAAAGGTAGAGCTGACGACCTCGCCACGCACTGAACGCCGAATATCTGTCACCTCTTCAGGTCGTTCGTCAATCAGAAGGACAATCAAGAAGCAGTCGGGGTGATTGAGCGCGATAGCGTTTGCAATCGTCTTCATAACCGTTGTTTTGCCCGCTTTGGGTTGCGCCACAATCATGCCGCGCTGTCCCTTGCCAATCGGACTCATCAAATCCATAATGCGCCCTGTCATCTCGCCGCGTGTTGTTTCCAGCGTGAGAATCTCGTTCGGATAGATAGGCGTAAGGTCGTCGAAATTCGCCCGATTACGCGCCGCGTCTGGCTCAAGACCATTCACGCTCTCAACGCGCAAAAGCCCGTAAAACTTTTCAGAGTCTTTCGGCGGACGTACCTGCCCGGTCACCTCATCCCCGGTCTTCAAGCCAAACCTCTTGATTTGCGCCTGAGCGACGTAAATGTCCTCCGTATGCGGAGAGAAGTTATTCCGCCGTAGGAAACCCCAACCATCCGGCAAAATTTCCAGTACGCCTTTCGCAACTATCACGCCCGTTCTGTCGGACTGTAGTTGTAAAACACGTGAAATCAACTCCTCCTTGCGGTTCATAGAAGCGCCGTTTAGAGCGCCTAGTTCACGCGCTACCTCTTGCAAATCCGAAACCGATTTGCTTTCCAACTCCGCCACGGTGTAAGTGGGACTCTCATTCATAAGGTGCATATCCTCGTCATCGTAACATTATTAGGCGCGTATAGCTACGCCCTAATCTGTAATTTCAACTACGCCGATGTAGGGTAGATTGCGGTACTGTTCGGCGTAGTCCATTCCGTACCCAACCACAAATTTGTCCTCTATCTGAAAGCCGCAGTAGTCCACAGATACGTCTACTCGCCTGCGGGCGGGCTTATCCAGAAGTATACAGATGCGAACGCTCTTCGCATGACGCGCAAGCAGACTCTCCACTAGATAACTAAAGCGAAGCGTCAGCCCTGTATCCAGAATATC
>CAIJLM010000402.1 GCA_903821495.1 uncultured Chthonomonas sp.
CCCCGACCCAAACGCCCTAAATATTAACTCTTCTACAAGAGTTCGCGATGATATATCCATTTCCCTGCTACCGAACAATAGAAAACGCCCCCGACTCTCCTTTTACAGGAGAGCGGGGGCGTAGTTGTTAGGTTCTTACGAAGCGTCGGGGGGAATATCGGCTACCCGAACGCGCTCCAGAGGAAACGCAGGCTGAGAGAGCGGGCGGAAGGCGAGCGATAGCAAGAGAATCTCGTTATCGTCCCCTGCGATGCGGTTCGAGTGAAACGCCCCGCAACGCTTGCAGCGGTGGATTATCGCCCACTCGCCTCCGCGCCGCACCCACACCGCTACAGGCTCCATCGTACCGCCGCAGTCGGCGGCGCGGTCTCCCGGCTCGTCGTCTAAATGTTTGCTCCACAAACACCAAGGGCAGTGGTTGCGGTGTTCTGTTCCGTAGGCTTCCGGGGCGACAGGCTGACCGCAGTGGCTACACTGAAACCACTCCGGCGCGCCCCCCCGACGATGATGCGTTGTCTCTTTCCGATTCAACGGAGTCTCCTTTATGTCTAAAAAACGTGAGTCCTAGCGTTGCGCCCCGAACTACGGGGCGAAAGGTTGCGCCCGCAAAGGCGAGCGCTACGGCGGAATCACGATGAGCGGTTTTAGACATAAAATCCTCCAAAATCTAATTGCGAACAGTTTATGTGGGCGTTAATACGCCTCATGCCTCTATCGTAACATCTAGCCCTTTTGCTTAAAAGAAGAGGCGTATTTCAGAAAAATAACAAGAGGACGCAAAGATTGGTTCTCAGTGGAGTATAATAAGCCGAAGATACCTATTTTTGCGCCGCGTTTTACCCGTTTTAATTGTCTACCGCCCCGTTACGGGGAAGCGGGAGAGAGCGCACAGCGGAAAATTTTGTGTCTTTGGTCATCACAACAAGAGCGAAAGCGCTACGAGAGACCTCCTTTTCCTAAAAGATTTGAGAGAGACGCATCCCGTAGAGGGATAGTGAGTGGAGAGACCTCTTTTCATCCTAATAGCGTCCGCCGCTCTTTCACAACCATTGATAAAGCCCATCATTGAGGAGATTCGCGCATGAGCCATGACGAACTCCCCGAAGAGGCTTCCGCGCCAGAGGTGGAAATCTCTGCGAATGCGGAACCCGTTCGGGAAGCGTCTGAATTGGATGCGCCGCCTGTCAAGACCTCGCGCCGTCGTCGCGCTGAGGCTACAGGGACTGCCGCAGCATCCACCTCGTCCACAGAAACGCCCAAGCGTTCTACCCGCCGCCCAAAAGCGGCGACAACCCAAGAGACCCCGATAGAATCCTCTATCGCTGAGACTCCGACGGAACCGATTCCGCCGGAGAGCGTGGAGGCGACACCCGTCCCAACGAGAAGCGCCCGTCCGCCCCGCAGACGCAGGACGCAAACGTCTGTTCCCGCCTCCGCCCCCGAAGCGCAAGAGCCTACAGAGGCTATTGCGACTCCTTTAGAGGCGGAAGAAGAGCCTCCGCTAGAAATAGCGGCTGAGTCTTCTACAGAAGCGGAGGCGACAACCTCCCTTGCGGAGGCGCAACCTCCTCTCGAAACAGAGGCGGAGGCGAATCTCACAGAGATTGAATCCGTCTCGATAACTCCCGCGCGCTCTTCACGACGACGAAGTTCGCGCGGCAGAAACAGACCCGCCCCCGAAGCCATGGCAGAGGCGACTCCCCTCACGGAAGAGGCGCCCTCTGCGGAAGCCCAAGCGGAGAGCGTCCCCGACGCTACTGAAGAGACTCCTTCCGCCCCCTCCGCCTCTCGTAGGAGGCGAAGGCGTGGCTCCAAGCCGGAGGCGTTAGCCCAACAACCTCCCGTTGAAGCCCCCATCCCAGCGAAACAGCCGACGGAAGAGGTTGCCGCGCCTGACTCCTCCGAAGAAGAGGACTCTCCGTTTGGCGACAAGCGCCCCCGACGCAACAGGCGCAGAAACCGCTCGAAAACCGGAAATAAGTGGGCGGCTGGCGCGGACGAGACCGACGAAGTTGAGGCGGTTGCAGAAGCCGCAACTATCGAACAGAGCGCCGCTACTCCTATTATCGAAGAGATTCCACAGGTAGATACCACCGTTGGAGCGCACCTGCTTTTCCGCAATGGCGTTCCCGAAATTCGTATCAGCAATCGAATCTACCCGCCTACTCTCTTCTTCGGCAATCTGGACGACCCAAACAACCGCCCAAGAGCGATTTCGGAGGTGCGTCGCGCCGCCCGCTCTGGCGTGCATATCCACTCTACGCTCATAGAGCTACCCTGTCCGCTCATCGAAGACAGCTCCGTGCTAGACGACTTCGACAACCGGGTTCGCGCCCTCCTCGAAGCCGACCCGCAGGGCTATATTCTGCCCCGTATCGCTATCCTCCCCGCAAAAGGGTGGCGGCGCGAATACCCGACGGATATGGCGAACTACGAG
>CAIJLM010000403.1 GCA_903821495.1 uncultured Chthonomonas sp.
ATGCGTAACGTTCTGAGCTACGGAACGGCGGAAGACCATGTTCTCCTGCTTCTGCAAGGCGAAGGGCGACCTATCATACATCTGGAAATCTCCTCGTGTAGCCGCTATCCTGTCTCTATCTATAACGTCTATGGTACGCGGGGAGGCTTGAAGGGAGACAGTAGGCGCTTAGAGTGGGAGTATTACGACACGGCGAACGCCCCGGAACTCAAACTCATTACAGAGCCGCTATGCCGCCCCGATGGAACGCCCTCCTACTGCACAGACTCGCTAACTTGGCTCAAAGGAGAGTGGGAGCCAGAAGCGAACACAGGGCTGTTCGAGAGTATGTCGAAGGCGTTTTACGATAACCTCTACCTTACGCTTACAGAGGGAAAACCTCTCGTCATTACGCCCCAAGAGGTTCGTCAGCAGATAGCCGTGATTGAGGAGTGCCAGCGCCAAAACCCGCATATCTATAAAGGAGATTCGTAACTAATCAGCCCTCGCCCCGTCCTTCGGACACCCTTCTCCCGATTTGGGAGAAGGGCGAATGCGACATCTCCCCAACCCAACCCCGACGCGGAGAGGGGCGAATGCCGATGTTGGAAGGCTTCCGCACTCCACAAAGCCACCCCTATCCAACCTTTCCCCTTCACAAGGGGAAGGGCGAATGCCAATGTCGGAAGGCTTCCGCACTGCCCCGCCCACCCCATGCAGGATTTCCCGCCCCTCCAATGGAATAAGCAGTCGGATAACACTCCCCACAGAAAGCGCAAAACGCATGACTGCCATCGCCGCCTACCTCCAACAGATAGAGTCCGCCTACGCCATGGGCAACGCCACCGAACACACGCATCGCCCTGCGCTGAAAGCCCTGCTCGAATCGTTGGAGGCGGGAATCGTAGCGACCAACGAACCCCGACGAATCAAGTGCGGCGCGCCCGACTATATCCTCACGAAAGGGCAGTCACCGCTCGGATACGTGGAGGCGAAAGACATCGGCAAGCGGCTGGACGAGGTGGAGAGCGACGAGCAGTTAAAACGCTACCGCGAGAGTCTGGGCAACCTCATTCTCACCGACTACCTTGAGTTTCGCTGGTACGTCGGCGGAGAGCATAGGCTGACGGCGCGACTGGGAGCCGTCTCGAATAAGAGAATCAGGGCGGACAAGAGCGGCTTCGCGGAGGTGGAAGACCTGCTGAAAGCGTTTATTCACGCCGAAGCCCCCACCGTCTCTAGCCCCCGCGAACTGGCGCAACGCATGGCGCATCTCGCGAAACTTATCTGCGACATCATCGCGCAAGCCATCGCAGACGAGGACGAAAAGGGCGAACTGCATCAGCAGATGGAGGGCTTTCGCAAAACTCTTCTGCACGACCTGACCCAAGCGCAGTTCGCCGATATGTACGCGCAGACCATCGCCTACGGGCTTTTCGCGGCGCGGTGCAATGTACACGACGGCGCGAAGTTCACACGCGAACACGCCGCCTACGACCTCCCCAAAACAAACCCCTTCCTGCGGAAAATGTTCGCCCACCTCGCCGGGGTTGACCTCGACGATAGGCTCGTGTGGGCGGTGGACGACCTGACAGACCTCCTCGCTCGCGCCGACATCGCCGCCATTCTCGCCGATTTCGGCAAGAAAACGAAGCAGGAAGACCCGGTTGTTCACTTCTACGAAACGTTTCTCGCCGCCTACGACTCGA
>CAIJLM010000404.1 GCA_903821495.1 uncultured Chthonomonas sp.
CACCAAGATTCGCAACACCCCCGGCGTGGAAGCTGTCTTCATCTTCGGTCTGGGTCAAGGCCCGGCGCTGGCTACCAAGGGCTACAAGCAATTGGGTATCACCCTGCCGCTGTACCACGCACATGGCGTGGCCTCTGACGATTTCATCAAGCTCGCAGGCCCTGCAGCCGAAGGCGTTCGCCTGCCCACCTCGGCCCTGCTGGCCCCGGACAAGCTGGCCGCCAACGACCCACAGCGCCCGGTGGCTGACGGCTACACCAAGGCCTTCATGGCCAAGTACAAGACCGACGTATCCGCCTTCGGTGGCTATGCCTATGACGGACTGGGTCTGGCAGTTGACGCTATCAAGCGTGCCGGTTCCACCGACAAGGCCAAGGTACGTGATGCCATCGAAGCCACCAAGGGCTTTGTCGGCACCGGTGGCGTTTTCAACATGTCGGCCACCGACCACATGGGCCTGGATCTGTCGGCCTTCCGCATGTTCGAAATCAAGAACGGCGACTGGGTTCTGACCAAGTAAGCAGCGCAACGCAACAACCCTTCATCACCATGTTTGAAACGCTCACCATCGAACACGCTGGCCCGGTTGCCACAATCTGGATGAACCGGCCCGAGGTGTTCAACGCCTTTAACGAGCAACTCATCGACGAGCTCACCCGCGCATGTGAACTGCTCGACAAAGACGCATCGGTGCGCGTGGTGGTGCTGGGCGGTCGCGGCACGCATTTCTCAGCCGGTGCCGACCTGAACTGGATGCGCCGCGCAGCCACCGCCAGCGAGCAGGAGAACCTGGAAGACGCGCGCCGCTTCGCCCGCATGCTGCGCATGCTTTCCACTTTGTCCAAGCCCACCATTGCCCGCGTGCAGGGTGCGGCACTGGGCGGCGGTACCGGGTTGGCTGCTGCCTGCGATATGGCGGTGGCCAGTGCGGATGCGGTGTTCAGCACCTCGGAAGTGAAGTTCGGCATCATCCCCGCCGTCATCAGCCCCTATGTGCTGCGGGCCATCGGGCCGCGCCAGGCCCTGCGTTATTTTCAGTCGGCCGAGCGCATCAGCGCCGAGCGTGCAATGGCCATCGGTCTGGTGCATGAAGTGGCGCCACTAGACCAACTCGATGCGGCGGTGGCGGCACTGGTGAAGCCCTTGCTTGCCGGTGGGCCGCTGGCACAAAAGGCCGCCAAGGAATTGATCGCCGCCGTGCAGGGCCAACCACTGGACGAGCGCACGTTGGAAGAAACAGCACAACGCATTGCACGACAGCGCCGTACCGACGAGGGTCGCGATGGCGTCTCCGCATTCCTCGACAAGCGGCCTCCCGCCTGGATGAGCACCTAACCTAACTATGAACCCCAAGGAGTGAGCGCAGATGTATACCCAATCATTTAACGTACAGGACAAGCCGGGGCAAAAGCCCGCAGCCAAGCCGGTATCGCTGGAAAACGCCGAGTCGCAAAAGCGCTTTGACGCGCGCATTGATGACGACGGCAAGATCGAGCCGCAGGACTGGATGCCCGAGGCCTATCGCAAGACCCTGGTGCGCCAGACCGCGCCTCACGCGCCGAGAAATGCTACAGATGAGCGGCATCGGCTTCGGCAATCTGGCTCTGCTCGGTCTTCTGGACGAGGAGGCTCGCGCCGACGGCAAAGCGCGTAAGTCAACGAATCCGCTCGTCGCGAAGCCGCCGCAGTTCGCGCCCCGCGCCAAGCGGGTGATATTCGTCTTTCTGCATGGCGGTCCCTCGCAGGTGGACACGTTCGACCACAAGCCCCTGCTCACTCGCGATAGCGGGAAGCCGTTGCCGTTTGACAAGCCTCGAATTGTCTCTGGGCAGACCGGAAACCTCCTCAAATCCCCCTGGGAGTTCAAGAGGTACGGGCAGTCTGGTATTGAGGTAAGCGACCTGTTTCCCAATATCGGGGGTTGTGTGGACGACCTCTGCTTCATCAACTCTATGCACGGTTCGAACTCGCGACACGGCGGCGCTCTGCTCGAACTGCACACGGGTTCGGATACTTTCGTGCGCCCCAGCATGGGGTCATGGATAACCTACGGATTGGGGACGGAGAATCAGAATCTGCCCGGCTTCGTCACTATCTGCCCTACGCTGACGCATGGAGGGGTTAATAACTGGAGTTCTGCATTTCTGCCCGCCGCATTTCAGGGTACGCCGATAGGCAACGCAAGCATTCCCTCTGAGAAGGCGAAAATCCCCTTTATTCAGAACGACGAGACCCCCCGCGATGTGCAACGCCAAGAGATTGAGCTGATAAACCGCATGAATCGGGAGACGCTTGCGAAAACGGGACCCGATGCGGCTCTGGAAGGGCGTATTGACGCTTTTGAACTGGCTTTCCGAATGCAGATGGCGGCTCCCGAACTACAAGACATCTCCGGCGAGTCGGAGGCGACGCGCAAACTGTATGGGCTAGACGACCCCAAGACAAGCGCTTTTGGAAGACAGTGCCTTCTCGCTCGTCGCTACTCGGAGCGGGGAGTGCGATTCGTTCAGGTGACGCATAGTTATAAATGGGACCAGCATAGCGACCTACGCCGCGAGCATACGAGTAACGCGAAAGAGGTGGATAAGCCCATCTCGGCGTTACTTCAAGACCTTAAATCGAGGGGACTGTTAAAGGACACGCTTGTGGTGATAAGCGGCGAGTTCGGGCGCACTCCTTGTGCAGAGGGCAGTGACGGGCGCGACCACAACCCGCACGGCTTTACGACGCTACTTGCGGGGGGCGGCGTAAAACCCGGCTTCAAGTACGGCGCGACAGACGACTACGGCTACTACGCGGCGGTGAATAAGGTGCATATCCACGACCTACACGCCACCATTCTGCATCTGCTGGGGATGAACCACCTAAAACTGACCTACCGCTACGCGGGACGCGACTTCCGGCTTACCGATGTCGCTGGCAACGTGGCGCACGACATTATCGCTTGACAGTTACACCTACACTCAGGAGAACGGACTTGAACCAAAACACATCGCGTCGCGACTTTCTTCTGCACAGCGCCGCCGCTGGGGCGGTAGCGCTCTCTCCCTCGCTTTTCGAGGAGGGCGCAGAGGCGCAAAAGCCCGCGCATCACGCTGTTCCGATAATAGACACGCATCAGCACCTCTGGGATTTTCGCAAATTTCGCCCCCCTTGGCTCGCTAGCGAACCAAAACTCAACAAAACTACGACGATGGAGGACTACTACAAGGCGACAGCAGGGCTAAATGTGGTTAAGACGGTCTATATGGAGGTGGATGTCGCGAGAAATCAGCAGGTAGCGGAGGCGGAGTGGGTGACGGAGGTGTGCAAGGCGCATAACACGCCGATGGCGGCGGGAGTGGTCTCGTGTCGTCCCGCTCTGCCCGGATTCAGCGACTATGTAAGACGCTTTAAGGGTAGCCCCTACATCAAGGGGATGCGGCAGGTGCTACAGGTTCCCGACGCGCCCAAAGGTTTCTGCTTGCAACCGCAGTATGTGAAGAACATCCAACTGCTCGGCGAATTGGGGCTAACCTTCGACATCTGCATTCGCCCTGAAGAGTTGTCGGACGGCATAAAACTAGCGCAACGCTGCCCCAAAACGCGATTCGTTCTCGACCACTGCGGCAACGCTTCGGCGCGAAACCCGCATCAAGAGCAGTGGGAGCGGGACATGGCGGACTTTGGTCAACAGCCGAACGTGGTCTGCAAAATCTCCGGCATTATCAAAACGGTGAAGCCGGGCTGGAACGCGGGCGCGGAGTTGGAACATATTATCCAGCACGTTATCGAAAACTTCGGCGTGGAGCGCGTGATGTTTGGCGGCGACTGGCCCGTCTGCAATAACACCTCTAGTTTTCGGGGCTGGGTCGAAACGCTGGACTGGATTCTGCGCGATATGAAAAAGGAAGATATACGCAAAATCTACCACGACAACGCGGCGCGGTTCTATGGGCTGAAGTAGCGCCTACTGTCACAGCGTCGCGAACAGACTCTCAACTCTTCTTAGGCTTTTTTGTGGCGGGTTTTTTCGGCGCAACCGCTTTTTTAGGGGCGGGTTCGTCGCTGATTTTGCCGATGGAGAGTAGAGTCTGGTTCATGGTTCCCTCCATGCTCATATTCATGGTGGAGCCGAACGGAGACTGAGCGGCGGTTTCTTTGGGAAGTTCCATCTTCATATCCGCAGTAAAGGTTCCTGCATACTTTATCATGCGGGCTTCGGCGACGCTAATGTTATAGATAAACTCTCCTAGAAAATCGCCCGCGATTGTCAAGCCGCCCTCCACCTTCTCCTTTGAGGGCGCTCCGTTCTTTCCCATATTGAGGCTCATGGTTCCCGCCATCGTCTGCTTAATACGCAGTGTATCAACGCTCCCAATTCGCTCTACAGCCATCGCCTCATTGACGACTTTCATCGCCATACCCTGCATAACGCCCGCCATATCTTGCTCCCACTTATCCCCAATCTTAACGGGCTTTTCGGGAGGCATAAAGCCGTTGGACGAGAGTTTGTCGAACTGGAACATATCCATAAACTGGGTCGCTGAGGGGTCGACTTTCGTCGTATCCACCTTCAAAGATTTTCCGTCCTTGCCCACTGTCATCGTCATTTCGGATGAGGGCAACTCGGTGACGCGCCCCATCATCTCCATAGAGCCGTTGCGAGTCTGGGTAGAGAGGGTGACAGTTCCGTCCGCCGTGATAGATTTCGTCTTTGTAACGGAGGTTGAGTGTATCTTCATCTTCATGCTCTCGCCGTTCAGACCCGGCAACGAAAGCGGCTTCCCATCCTTGTCCTTATACTTGAAGTTGTAGATGACCTCAAGCTTATTCTTCACCATCTCCCCCGCGGTGTACTTGGGTATGAGCGTATACGTTTTGTCTTGAGCGAGCGCGGGTAGCGCGGAGAGAGCGAACAGCCCTCCCAAACCTGCTAGAAGCGTGCGACGGTTCATGGTTTGAAAATCTCCTGCACGCCCCCTAACAAGCATAGCAGGGTAGGGGGCGCGAAATTTGCGAATTCAGGAGCGGTTAGTTCTTTTTAGGCGCTGTCTGCGGTGTTTTCTTGGGCGCGTCGTCGCTGATTTTGCCGATGGAGAGCAGGGTCTGCGCTATCGTTCCCTCCATGTCCATATTCAGCGTGGAGCCAAAGGGAGACTGCGCCGCGGCTTCCGCTGGCAACTGCATCAACATTACGCCCTTTATCTTCCCCGTCGTTTTTACAACGCGAGAATCGGCGGTATTAATGTTGTAGAACGTCTCTACAGCCATCGTTCCCTTCATTGTCATGCCTTTGCTGTCTTTGGAGGGTTTGCCGTCTTGCCCTAGGCTCATGTCGAGGGGGATTTCGATAGACTGCTTGACGCGGAGGGTCTCTTTGCCGCCGACCTGCTCTAGCGCGACTATCTCGTTGCTGACCTTCATCTTCGCGCCTTCCATCATGCCCGGTAGCTCTTGCTCCCACTTATCGCCCACTTTTACAGGCTTATCGGGATAGATAACCCCCATTGCGGAGATTTTGTCCATCTGCATCATTCCCATAAAGGGATTCGACATAGCGGAGCCGTTTTGCGACATATCCATCTTGGTAATTTTGCCCGTTTTGTCTACCTCTGTAGTAGATTCTGTTCCGCCGGGAAGGTTTTGCGTCTGTCCCATTACTTCCATCGTGCCGTTGCGGAGTTGAGAAAGGAGCGTCGCGCCGCCATCGGGTTTCACCGTCTTTGTCTTTTGAACGAGCGTACCGCCCATCTTCATCTTCATGCCGCCGTCCAGACCGGGGATTTGGATAGGCTTGCCGTCCTTGTCTTTCATATTGATGTTCATGTTCATGCTGAACTTGTATTTCGTCATCTCCCCCACAGTGTACTTGGGTATGAGCGTATACGTTTTGTCCTGCGCGAGAGCGGGGAGCGCGGAGAGAGCGAGAAGCCCTCCTAAGCCAGCTAGTAGCGTGCGACGATTCATGGTTTGAAAAATCTCCTTTTCGCCCTGTTAGGGGACGTGAATAGTTATCGAGAGCCTGAGTGTTGTGTCGTAATAGTATACGGAACAGAGTCTACCCCGTTTCGCGCCTCGGCGGAATTTTCGCAACTATTTTCCTGCCGCAAGTAGTTGATGGATAGCCTGCATAGATTGCGTCATCACCTGCCCGACCATGAAGCCGAACGCGGGCAGTAGTAGACTCACCGTCGTTAGCCCGACGATGATCTTGGCGGGCGCTCCCACAAGGAAGACGTTCAGCGTGGGAACTAGCCGCGCCATAATGCCAAAGGCGATTTCCATGAGCAGGAGAACTCCAATCGCGGGAAGCGCCACGCGCAAGCAGAGGAGCATAACCCCCTGCAAGATAGGCGCGAAGCCGCTACCGAAGGCGGCGGTAGGCGCGAACGTTCCGGGCGGAACCAGCGTAAAACTATCCGCTACCGCGCTGATAAGAAGTAGGTGCCCGTTCATAACGAGGTAGAGGGTAGTGGCGAGTTGGTACTGAAACACGCTCAAAATAGAGTTGGGTTGCTCGGCGAAGGGGTTGGCGAGTTGGAGGAAGCCGAAGCCCATCTGCGTATCCACCATCGTGCCGCCTATCTCCACCGCCGAAAAGTAGAGGCGAGCGATATACCCTATCACAATCCCAAGCATCGCTTCTCCCGCTACCTGCGTTACAAGGACGAGAAGGTGCGTGGGAGGATTGGCGGTATGCGCCTCTTGCAGGGGCATCATCGCTAGCGAAAGAACGAGGGCTAACCCCGCTTTGAGGGTGCGTGGAAGGGAGCGACTGCCTAAAATGGGGGCGACGGCTATCAGTCCGCTCGTTCGCGAGAAGACGAGCAGAAAGGTGTAGAAGGCGTGTACTCCGATAGTCGTGTAGTTGAGCATGGGCGCGAGAGCGAGGCGAGAGCGATTAGCGGGTGATGTTGGGTATCTGCAAAAAAGTCTGGTTGAAGAAAGCGATGAGCGTAGAGAGCATCCAGGGCAGGATGAGCATAAGAGTCGCTATAATGCCAAGAAGTTTCGGCACGAAGGTGAGCGTCACCTCTTGAATTTGGGTTATCGCCTGAAATATGCTGATAAGCACGCCGATAATCATCCCCACCAAAAGAATGGGCAGGGCGAGTTTGAGGGTGACAATCATCGTATTTCGCGCAATTTCGAGAATCATCTCTTGGGTCATGGTTTGTGTGTCCTCGCTATCGGAAGCCCCGCACCATAGATTCGATGAGCAGAGTCCAGCCGTTCGCCAAAATGAAGAGCATGATTTTGGCGGGGAGCGACACCACCGTCGGGGGAAGCATCATCATGCCCATGCTCATCAGGGTTGAGGCGACAACCATATCTATTATCAGAAATGGCAGGTAGATGTAGAAGCCGATGATAAACGCCGTCTTGAGTTCGCTGGTGATAAACGCGGGAATAACGGTTGTTATTGGCACGTCGTCGGGCGTGTTGGGCTGGGGGGCTTTGGAGAGATTGATAAAGAATATCAGGTCGCTCTTATAGGTCTGCCGAATCATGAAGTCGCGTAGGGGCTTCTCCGCCCTATCCACCGCTTGTGGCAGGGTTATCTTTTTTGTGGTGTAGGGCGTGTAGGCGTTATCATAAATATCTGTAAAGACGGGGCGCATAATGAAAAATGTGAGGAATAGCGATAGCCCGACAAGTACCTGATTGGGGGGTATGCTGGGCAGTCCGAGCGCGTTTCGCAGGATAGAGAAGACGATAAGGAGGCGCGGAAACGCCGTCATCATGATTAAGAGCGATGGCGCAAGGCTGAGGAATGTCATCAGCAGGAGTATCTGTAGAGTTACAGAGACATCCTGCGGGTTTTTCGCCGCGTCCACCCCCACCGTAAACTTGGGTAGGACGACGTTTCCGCCCGCGCCCTGCGCCCGCGCCAACGCCGCGCTCACGCAGAGTAACCCGCCCCCGATAAGCAGTATCGGGAGATAGCGGAGGAGGCTATTTCGTAGTTTTACGGCGTGTGTCTGCATAGTATGGTAAAGCCTGTCGCTCGCTCTATACGCTCTTACCTTAGAGTATCGGTAGTTCCATTGAAAATCTTCGTGTACCGCTACTGTCTACCTTCTTGAGACGCAGGTTCGCCGCGTTGTAGGAAACGTATTCGTACTGCTGTCCGAGTAGGTGAGTGAGGTCGTCAAACCGCCCTGAGCGACCGCTGTATAGTTCCCGTTGTTGTCGTAGGTGTAGGGTTTGGTGGATGCCCCTCCTGTTTTATAGACAGGGGGGCGTTCGTTTCGTAGCTGGCTACTCCTCAAAGGCAACTATAAACCCTGCCGCTTTGAGTTGGGCGAGGGCAGACCAATCTGGTGATGGCAATGTTGCGTTACTGAACCATTTCGCTCCGTTCTTTAACCACATTCGCCGTAGTTGTTCATGTGAGGTTTTGGAATCATCGTAACCAAACTCTATACCACAACACGGACATATATCAAATGATGGGTTCGCGTATTCGTCGTAGGGTGGTTCATCAAGTTCTGGATACCCGCAGACCGGGCAAGTGTATCTGTTATTGGACATGGAAGTAATCCGTTAGGACATTCATAGCGTTAGGTTACTCCCAAATAAAGGAGTTCGCGCTCAACATGAAAATCCATAGCGAATTCGCTCATATCCTCATATCGAAATGGTTCACCAGAAAGCGCAAAAAAGACGAATTCGCAAAGTTCGCCTGTAGGAATGGGCGAGAACGGAACGGCTACACCTGTATTTCCAACTACCTTATGGATAGGGTGGTTCCAAAACCAATGAGAGTGGTTAGGCGCAAGGCGTGAAGCCCATTGAGAGGGAATGCGCTTACCGCATGACGCTCGAAATTTTAGTCCTTCGTCGTCTTCTGTTCCGAGCATTACCGTATAGCCCTTGCCCTCATAAGTTTTTGCGTATAGGAACTGACC
>CAIJLM010000405.1 GCA_903821495.1 uncultured Chthonomonas sp.
AGAGACCTCCGCTTCTCGGTCTCCTGAAACCAACATCATCCGCCTAATTCCATGATACGGCTTCAAGTGTTGAATAAAATGCGCTCCCTCTAACCGCGGTTCGTCGCGAAAACGAAACGCGGCGGCGTAGTGCCCATCTACAATGACGATACACTCCATACCAGACGAGACGGGCGGAAGCGACGCAAGCCACTCCGAAGAGAGGGCTTTTAGTTTCCCGCGCCCCGTTACATGGACGTTGCGCCCCCCAATCGTCGCTCGTAGCCCATCGCCGGGAAGTTCGTTGACCTCGCTCGCATCTTGTAGCGTTATCCCCGCCTTCTCTGCGGCATCGAGTATCGCGCTTGATAGAGGGTGTTTGGAGTAACGCTCCAGACTAGCCACGAGCGTAAGGACTTCTCTCTCCTCAAAGCCATCCGCTAGTAGTATCTCCGTCAGGCATGGTCGTCCGTAGGTGAGCGTACCGGTCTTATCGAAAATAGCGACTTGGCACGTACTCACATTCTCCAACACTGTTGGGTTCTTAATGATAATCCCCATTCGCGCCGCCAGAGAGATAGAGCCGATGACGGCGACAGGAATCGCTATCAGGAGGGGGCACGGAGTCGCAACTACCAGTACCGCTAGAAATCGGTGCGGGTCTCTTGCTATTAACCATGAAATAGTGGCGATAATTATCGAAATTGGCGTATACCACGCGCCGAGTTTGTCTCCTAATCGCCTCAACTGGGGGCGGTTTTGTTCGGAGGAGCGCATGACCTGCATTATCTTTGCATAGCGCGAATCGCGGGCGGGTCTCTCACAGCGGATAGTGAGCGCGGCGGTTCCGTTAATAGAGCCAGAGAGAACAGCGGTTCCCGGCGCTTTAGAGACGCTGTAGGGTTCGCCCGTAAGATAGGACTCGTCCATTATCCCGTGACCCTCAATCACGGTTCCATCCACAGGGCAGAGCATATTGGGAAACACCATCAAAACGTCGCCAACCTGTACGTCTTCAAGGGGAACCTCAGAGAGCGTGTCGCCCTCTTTGCGTTGCGCCAGCGTAGGAACTCGCTTTGCCAACGCCTGTAGAACGGAGGAGGCGCTCCGCGTGGCGTAGCCTTCCAGAGCCTCGCCCCCTGAGAGCATTAGGACTACCACTGCGCCGGCAAGGTACTCCCCTAGCGCAAGCGAAGTCAAAATGGAGATACCCGCCAGCATATCCGAACCGAACTCTCTACGCCAAAGTTTCGCTAATAAGCCTACAATAAGCGGCGCGCCCCCCAAGATGAGAACAGCCAACAGAGGAAGGTCGCGTAGCGGAAATCCTCCCGCCCTTGATGTTTCGGGAAGGCTATAGCTAGTAATGAGGTGTAGGGCAATGCCCAGCAAGGCGAGTCCCGCAATCCACTCCTGCAAACGATTGGGCGTAATACGAGGGGTATCTACACCCTTTATCGCCTCTGACGCTTTTGCGGGTTCACTCATGCTAGGGCTGTCTCTCCTCTCCAAACCGTTTCAATACTTCTAATAACTCCGTCTTATTCGGCGACTCAAGGGCTTTACGGAGAGTGTTCAGATGGGCTTCATACTTTTCGGCGACAACAAGAAGCGCCTCGCGATTTGTATAGAGAATATCCGCCCAGAGCGCAGGGGCGCTCACCGAAACGCGCATCATATCGCGGTAACTCCCCGCCGAAACCTGCCCTGCACGCTCTACTCCAAGCGTTCCGCGTACCGTCCCCGCGAAAGCAAACGACATGAGATGGGGCAGATGGCTCACCAGCCCCACCGCGAAATCATGCTCTTCCACCGTCATGGCGACTGGTTTCGCCCCTAAGCGCGATACCCAGTCGGAGAGTTTTTGTGCAGGCTCGGAGTTTGGAGTGGAGGAGGTAAGAATCCATGTTGCATTCTGAAAGAGGTTAGGACGAGCGGCAGACGCTCCACTCTCCTCCGCGCCCGCCATAGGGTGTCCTCCTACAAAACGCGACCCAAAGAGTCTCTCGCCCTGCACAGTTATCTCCCGTTTCGTACTGCCTAGGTCGGTCAGGAGAGCGTTATGCGGCACACTCGAAGCGACTGCTTCCATAAGCGGGGGAATAGCGCTGACGGGGGCGGCGAAAACAATAAGGGAGGCGGAGGCGACGGCGCGGTGAAGGTCGGTCGTCGCGGTGTCTATGAGGTTGCGAGAGAGGGCTATGTCGAGGTTAGCCTGTGAAGGGTCGTATCCGATAATCTCACGGGCAAGCCCCTTTTCACGTAGAGCCAGCCCAAGAGAGCCGCCCATTAGTCCGACTCCTAGTAACGTAACTCGTTCAAAAAAGCCCTGTTCGATCAAACCTCTTCCTCTTTCAGAAGCGGGAGAGACCACTGCCATTCAGAATGAGGCGCAGGGCTGAGATGCTCCTCAAAGGCGGTCAGAAGACGCGCCTGCGTCCTTTCTCGGAAGCTTGGAGAGGCTTCTGTCTGTTCCCAGTGCGCTTTTAGGCGGTCAGATACCTCTTGCTGTTTCTCCACTTCAGCGCTACATTTTTCACACTGTTTTAGGTGACGCGCCACACGCGCCGCCTCCTCTTCCGGCAGTTCGTTATCTAGCCAGAGCTGAACTCTCGGTTCCCAAAGTTTACAGTACACGAGTCTCATTCTCCTCGCCCCATGCTCCCGCCAATCGCTCTCTCAGCGATTTTCTAGCGCGGTACAGCATAGATTTCGTTGCAGGAAGCGACTTCCCAAGCCACTCCGCGACCTCTTTCGCGTCCCACTGCTCCATATCGCATAGTATCAGTACAACGCGATGCTCTTCCGTCAACTCCGCCAACGCCTGTTTAATAACAATTTGGCTCTCCATCCTACTAGAGGCGCGTCCGCCATCGGAGGAGGCTTCCCCATCCTCGGTCTCTAGCCAGAGTAGGCGGGGTTGGCGTAGCCTATCTAAGCAGAGGTTTCGCGCTATTCTAAAGAGCCACCCGCGAAATGAACCCTCGTCCCGTAGTGTCGCCGCTCGCTCGAAAGCCCGCAAAAAGACCTCGGAAGTCACCTCTTCGGCATCCTCCTTGTTCCCCAGAATATGACGGGTGAATGCGAAAACTCTATCTACGTAAATCTCGAAAAGGGTTCCTAGCGCATCGGGGTCTCCCGTCCGGAACCGCGCTACTAGCCGCCGCTCAAAGAGGTCGCCGTTGTGTTGAATGGACTTTTCTTGGGCTGAACCCACGATAATAACTACCCTTATCTTTCAATGACGCTTGAACTTCGCGAAAAGTGTCGTTTAGTTCTGAAATCTCTCGCCCGATATTATATCACAACCCTGAGAGGGCAAGGTAAACTAAAGTCAAACGTAAGAGTTCAGGTTAGGGTTTGAGATAGAGAATCTGGAAGTTGGGAGCGAATTACGCTACTACAGCCACCGCTTCCCAACCCTCCCCTTCACAAGGGGCTTATCTTGTCCCTTATGTTGAGATATGGGATAGCAAAATACACGCAAAAAATGGGCGATGCTGAAAAGTTCGGTTTTCGGGTCGTCGGAGGTGACAGGGAGTGTGACGCTACCTCTCTTGTTTTTCTGAGGTAAACTGTAACTACTCCTGTTCGCCTTGGAGTCTTTTCATGCACTATCGCCGGTAAGAGTTCAGGGTTGCGGGAATGAACCGCGAAATGGGGATGCGAAATGCGATAGGTCAAACCGGAACAGCAGGCGCGGTATCGTAACCGGGGCAAGGTTGTGGGGACGGTCTTCGCCTTTCTGCGCCGTGTTTTAGGCTACAACCGCTGGATGGTTCGCGGTAAAGAGCGAGTGAGCGCGGAAGGCTCTCTCTTTAAGTGCGCGTATCAATTTCGTAAGGTGCATTCCGCCCTAAAAGGCTAGTAGCGGCATGAAAACAGAGTGGATGTGTCTGTCATACCCAAAAAGGAGGCTAAAAAGGGACTGTATATCTCTATTTTACGCCAATCTCGGCAATACGAGACACTCCAGAGTGTTAGATTGCTATGCAACCTATACTAACTTTACACCCCCTGAAAACCCCCGACCAAAAGCGCTTTACATACCCCAGTGAGCCTTGCGAAAGGGTAGGGTTGGGAAGGGGTGGCTAGGTCAGTGCAATAAGATGCCCACCCTAGCCCTCTATTCAAAGTGTCTTGACGAAATACCTTATCCAAACTCACACTAACCTAGGAGGACAGACTTGAACCGACGCACTTTCACATCTTCATTCATCACACTCTCGTTGGGGGCATTTATCGCGCTCTCTGGTTGCAACAACTCCGCGCCCGCCGAAAAACCGGGAGACGCCAAAGCCCCCGAAAAAACGGCTACCGCAACCGAAAAGCCCAAAATCGCCCTGATAATGAAGTCTCTCGCCAACGAATTTTTCCTCACTATGCAGAAGGGCGCGGAGGCGCACCAAGCGAGGAACGCCGACAGGTACACGCTTCTCTCCAACGGCATAAAAGACGAGCAGGACGTATCGCGCCAACAGCAACTGGTAGAGCAGATGATAGCACAGCAGGTCAAGGCGATAGTGATAGCCCCCGCCGACTCGAAGGCGCTCATCGCGGTCTGCAAGAAGGCGATAGACGCAGGTATCGTGGTCATAAACATAGACAACAAGTTCGATGCCGCCGTACTGAAAGACCAGAATGTGACGATACCGTTTGTAGGACCCGACAACCGCAAGGGGGCGAAGATGGTAGGCGACGCGCTCGCCAAAACACTGAAAGCGGGGGATAGCGTGGCGATACTGGAAGGGGTTCCCACCGCTTTCAACGCCGTTCAGCGCAAGTCGGGCTTCGAGGACGCGATGAAGGCGGCGAACATCAAAGTCGTCGCGTCGCAGTCCGCGAACTGGGAGACAAGTCAGGCGAACAAGGTCGCCTCCGCCCTCCTCACCGCGCACCCTGACCTCAAAGCGCTTCTCTGCGCCAACGACAATATGGCGTTAGGGGCAGTCGCGGCGCTCAAGGCGGCGAATAAGGCGGGGCAGATAACCATCGTCGGGTTCGATAACATCAGCGCGATTCAACAGCTGATTAAAGAGGGGGGAGTTCTCGCCACTGCCGACCAACACGCCGATCAACTCGCGGTATTCGGGATTGAGTACGCGCTCGACATTCTCGCGAAAAAGGGGACTCCCGCCGACAAAGAGACCCCCGTTGACCTCGTTACAAAAGAGAAATCGAAGTAGCGTTATGCAAGCCTCTTCGCCTCGAACCGCATGGAAGGAGCGGATAGTCAACTCGCTCGGTCTGCTCGTTGCGCTTGCCGTTCTGATTGGCTTCTTCTCCTTCAAAGCCGACCACTTCCTGACGGTTCAGAACTTTAGCGCTATCGCCAACCAGATTCCCGATGCGGCGATACTCGCGATAGGCATGACCTACGTACTGCTCATCGGCGGGATTGATTTATCGGTAGGTTCCATCGTCGGGGTGAGCGGGAGTCTGCTCGGTCTCGCCCTGCTACAGTGGCATTGCCCGCTGGGTATCGCGATTCCGCTCTGCCTTGCGTCGGGGGCGCTTATCGGTTTCCTAAACGGCTTTCTGACCGTGAAGTTCGCTCTGCCTTCGTTCATTGTGACGCTAGGGATGTTGGAGGCGGGGCGGGGCTTGGCGTACCTGCTCACCAGTTCGCAGACGCAGTATATCGGGAAGTCGGTAGAGCGAATATCCAGCGCGAACGTAGCGGGGTTGACCCTCCCCTTCTTCGTTGCGCTGATTATCGCGATAGTCGCGCAAATCGTTCTGCAACGCACCGCCTTTGGGCGACACGTTCTCGCCGTCGGGAGTA
>CAIJLM010000406.1 GCA_903821495.1 uncultured Chthonomonas sp.
ATAAAATAGAGGAGGCTCTTGGAGTAGGGGCTGTCGCGCTGTCGGCGGAGTTTGCGGGAGACAGTCAGTATATCGCAACTAAGACAAGCGGCAAAACCCTGACGACCACCAAAGCCCCTTCGAAGTTGGCGGTAACAAATGCGAAAGGAAAGCGAGGCGCAACGGTCACGCTGACGGCGACTCTCACCCGCACGACGGATAAGGCTACGTTAGCGGGCAGGAAGGTGCGTTTTCAGATAGACGGCGTGGACGTTGGCTCCGCCACAACGGATGGTAGCGGAGTAGTGAAGCTGACCTACACGATACCGACTACCCTGACGGTAGGGGCGCACACTCTGACCGCTATCTTTGAGGGCGATACCTTCTACGCCGCGTTTACCAGTAGCGGCTACACCCTTACGGTGCAGTAGGCGAGACCTCACCGCTGTAGACACTCCCCTCCGCCTATCCTAAAGCGGAGGGGCTGACCTTTACACTCTTTCCTACCGAATCAAGGAGTTATTTGATGACAATTCTCAATAGTCGGCTTGCCATAGGCTTAATATGCCTTTTCGCTCCGCTTTTTGCGACCCCCGTTTTCGCGCAACGGAATGCGCCCGCCAACGCCGCCCAGGCGTTGGGACGCGCTCCCCTCGCCTTCGAGAAGAACGCGGGACAGAGCGACCCCGCCGTCAAGTACCTGGCGCGAGGAGACGGATACGCGCTCTTCCTAGCACCCCAAGAAGCCGTCTTCTCTCTGCGACAAACGAACCGCAAGAGACCCTCCCCCGACCTCCGCGCCAACGCCGACAAAACGGAGACGGGGACGGCTCTGCGTATGCAACTTGTGGGCGCGAACCCCAGAGCGAAGGAGACCGCCTTCGCGAAACTGCCCGGAACCACGAACTACTTCCTCGGAAACGACAGGAGCCAGTGGCGAACGGGCGTGGAGAACTACGGCAAGGTAGGCTTCAAGGAGGTCTACAAAGGAGTGGATGTCGTCTACTACGGCAATCAGAAGCGGTTAGAGTACGACTTCGTGGTACAGCCGCAAGCGGACGCTACGGCGATACGCTTGAAGTTCGCGGGCGCGAAGCGCGTGAAGTCGTTAGCGAATGGCGAGTTGTCTCTGGACATGGGGAACGGGAGTCTCCAGTGGCGAGCGCCCGTAGCGTATCAGGAGTTTGAGGGCAAGCGCGTCCCCGTCTCTGCGAAGTACGCGCTGAAAGGCGGAAGCGAGGTCTGCTTCAACGTAGGCTCTTACGACCACAGTAAGCCCCTTGTGATTGACCCCGAACTCGTCTACTCCACCTATCTGGGGGGAAGCGACTACGACTATGCAAACAGCATTGCGCTGGATAGCGCAGGGAACGCCTATATCACAGGACAAACCGCCTCGGATAACTTCCCTAAAACAACGGGAGCCTTTCAGGTAAAGCAAAAAGGCAAAGCCGATGTCTTTGTGACGAAGTTGAGCGCGGACGGCAAATCCCTTCTCTACTCCACCTATCTTGGCGGAACTAGCAACGACTCTCCGAGCGGTATCGCGTTGGACGCTTCCAATAACGCCTATATCACAGGGTTAACCGGCTCTACCGACTTCCCTGTGACAGCGGGAGCCTTCCAAACCGCTTACCACGGTATCTTTATTACGAAGGTAAGCCCTGATGGCAAGGCGCTCGTCTTTTCCACCTATTTAGGCGGAACGGGCGGCGACTCTGCGGGCGGTATTGCGGTGGATGGCGTCGGCAGGGTCTACGTCACTGGTTCAACGAATTCCAAAGACTTTCCTGTAACGGACGACGCTTTCCAATCTGTCAATAGCGGCTATAGTGAAGCCTTCCTGACGCGATTAACGGTGGATGGGAAGGGGCTGGTCTACTCCACCTACTTTGGCGGAAGTAGCGACGACTCTGCGCACGGTATCGCGTTGGACGCTCTAGGCAACGTCTACATTACGGGAACCACATGGTCAGACGACTTTCCAGTTACAGAGGGCGTAGTTCAACCCTACCTACAGAGCGTAGCCTATAGCGCCTTTGTGGTCAAGATGAATATCACCACAACAACGCTTCTCTACTCCACCTATTTAGGGGGGAGCGGCTTTCTTGAAAACTTCGACGGAGACTACTATGCAGATTACTATGGAGATGAGGGTCACGCCATCGCAGTCGATAGCAAAGGGAGCGCCTACATTGTCGGAAGCGCCTCCAGTCCCGATTTTCCGACGACCGCAGGAGCCTTCCAGAGAATAGGCGCTTCCTCTCCGTTTGGAAACTCCGCTTTTGTCACAAAACTAAGCCCGGATGGAACGTCGTTGGTCTACTCTACATTTCTTGGAGGAAGCGGCGACAGTAGCGCCTGGGCTATCGCCCTGGACAGCGTAGGTCACGCCTTCGTCACAGGCTATGCGGGCGCTAGCGACTTCCCGACCACTCTTGGAGCCTACCAAACGACGCCAGGAAACGGCTTTGTAACGAAATTGAGCGCGGCAGGCGGTTTTCTGCTCAACTCCACCCTGTTCCCCGCCTCTATTTCTGGTATCGCTGTGGACGCTACCAAGAGCGCCTACCTTACAGGAACTACCGAGGCGACCGACTTCCCGACCTCGACAGGAGCCTTTCAAACTAAATTTGGAGGAAAATACGACGCCTTTGTAACGAAGTTGAGCATGGCGGATATTACGACGAAAGCCGATGTCACGATGACTGCCGCCCCTATCACGGTTGAGTTAGGCTCCTCTACATCCCTGACCGCCCTCCTCGCTCGAAAAGCGGACGGTATTGGTCTATCATTGAAGGCTCTCGTTTTTTCGCTGGATGGCGTTCTACTGGGAACCAGTTACACCTATAGTGTCAAAAACACCTCCTCCGCATCCTTTAACTTAGATACGAATGCCTTTACGGCGGGAGACCACACTCTCAAGGTGAGTTTCGCAGGAGATGGCAACTACAACTCCTCTTTCACAACTACGACCATTACAATATCAAAAGCCCCGACCTCCTTTGTTTTGCGGAACTTTGCGGGAGGATACGGCGCGACGGTGGATTTGTGGGCGCATCTTCAGCGAACCAAGGACAAGGCGAACCTCTCTGCGAAGAGTGTTACCTTTAAGGTGGATGGAGCCGCGATTGGCACAGGAACCACCGATTCGGGCGGGTTCGCCACCTTCGCCTACGCGGTTCCAGAGACGCTTGCTGTCGGAGCGCACCAACTGACCGCTGAGTTTGCGGGGGACGCTTACTACCTCGCCTCGTCCAAAACAAGCGTCCTTACCGCAAAACAGGCGAACTCCGCCCTCAGCCTGCCTAACGTCTCTGGCAGAATTGGGGCGATGGCGACGTTTACCGCGACACTTACCCGAACGACGGACAATACGGGGCTATCGGGCAAGACTGTGACGTTCAAAGTCAAGGGGGCGCAGGTTGGAACCGCTGTTACAGATACCTCTGGAAAAGCGACGCTCGCCTATAAAATAGAGGAGGCTCTTGGAGTAGGGGCTGTCGCGCTGTCGGCGGAGTTTGCGGGAGACAGTCAG
>CAIJLM010000407.1 GCA_903821495.1 uncultured Chthonomonas sp.
GAGTGTGGTTTCTCAACTGATAGAGCGTAATGTTCTTAATCGGCTTAATGAGCAGGTAACGCTTACGGAAAGATGAAAGGCTACATTGCGCTACAAAAACCAGAAGCAGGGAAACCGCCTCCCAACAACGAACTATTAAGCATCACTCGCGGAGACAAATCTATGCGTAGTTCGCTCCTACTATCGGCATTGCTCATTTCGCAACTATTCACGGCGGCGCACGCCGAAACAGCCCTCACCGTTCTGCCCAAGCAGGTGACTCTCACAGGCTCCCGCACCCAACAGCGGCTCATTGTTGAGGCGCAGACGGTGGAGGGCTATAGCGGCGACCTCACCGCGAAGGCGAAGTTCGTCTCGTCCGCGCCGAATATCGCGACGGTGGACAGAGACGGAACCGTACACGCGCTCAAAGATGGAGCCGTCACGATAACCGCGCTCGTCGGCAAGAGCAAAGCGACGGCGCATGTCCGAGTCGCGGGGGCTAGTAAGCCTATTCAGTGGAGTTTCCGCAACCACGTTCTGCCCATACTTACGAAAGCCGCGTGTAACTCCGGCGCGTGTCATGGCGCGGCGGCGGGAAAAGGCGGGCTAAAACTCAGCCTGCGCGGCTACGACCACGATGCCGACTACAACGTTATCACCCGTCAGGCGGGCGGGCGCAGGGTCTTCGCAAGCGAACCGCAGAACAGCCTCCTCCTGCAAAAGCCGACGATGGAGATAGGGCACGGCGGCGGAAAGCGCGTAGAGAGAGCCTCGGTAGAGTATGCGCGGATAGCGGGATGGATAAGCGCGGGTATTCCGCGCCCGAAAGCCGCCGATGCGCGACTGCTCGGCGTGGAGGCGTTTCCCGATACCGCGCACCTGAAACCGGGAGACGACCAGCAGATAGTGGTTCTGGGGCGCTACTCCGACGGGCATACCGAAGACGTGACGCGCTGGGTGAAGTACGGCACGAGCGAGAGCAGCGTCGCGATAGTGGACGATAGCGGCAAGGTCAAGATGACGGGCGATGGCGAGGCGGCGATAACCGTCTGGTACTCTAGCAAAGTGACCTTTGCGCGGGTCTCCTCCGCCTACCCGAATCGCGTGACCGCCGATACCTACGCGAAGGCTTCCCGCGCCAACTTCATAGACGATATTATCCTCAAAAAACTACAGTCCCTCCGTATTCCGCCCTCGGCGGTCTCTACCGACAGCGCGTTTTTGCGGCGCGTCTACCTCGATACCTGCGGCATCCTGCCCACAGCGGACGAAGCGACCGCCTTCCTGATGGACACAAGCCCCGACAAGCGAACCAGAGTGATTGATAGCCTATTGGCGCGTCCCGAATTCGTAGACTACTGGACGTACAAGTGGAGCGACCTGCTACTGGTGAGTAGCAAGAAACTCTCCGGCGCGGCGCTGACCACCTTCTCAAACTGGATACGCCAGAGCGTGAAGGAGAACCGCCCTTGGAACCAGTTTACACGGGAGATACTGACGGCGCAGGGTAGCAACCTCGAAAATGGCGCGGCGAACTACTACGTTCTGCACAAGGAGCCGCTAGACATCACCGAAACGACCACGCAAGCGTTTCTGGGAATGTCGCTCACCTGCGCCCGTTGCCACAACCACCCCCTCGAAAAGTGGACGCAACGCGACTACTTCCAGATGGCGAATCTCGTCTCCAGAGTGCGCCTGAAAAATGGAGAGCGCGACGGCGAAGTGATGGTTCTCTCCTCGAAGGAGGGAGATATTAACCTGCCTCGCCTCGGTGTCCCCCTGCCGCCCCGCCCTCTGGACGGCGTGGAAATCACCCTTGCAAGCCTGGAAGACCGACGCGAAAAACTCGCCGACTGGGTGACAGCCCCCGCGAACCCCTACTTCGCGAAAGCCCTTGCGAATCGGGTATGGCGCAACTTTATGGGGCGCGGTATCGTGGAGTCGGAGGACGACCTGCGCCTCACGAATCCCCCCACGAACCCGGAACTGCTCACGGCTCTGGCAGACGATTTCGTGAAGAGCGGCTACGACGTGAAGCGGCTAATACGCACTATTCTGCTCTCCGCCTCCTACCAACGCTCCGCCGACCCCGTAGCCGGAAACGAGAAGGACGAACGCTTCTACTCGCACTACATCGTGAAGCGGCTTCCCGCCGAGGTTCTGCTGGACTGCCTCTCGCAGGCGACGCAAGCCCCCACGAGTTTCGACGGCTACGCAAAGGGGACTCGCGCTCTGCAACTACCCGACTCGCAGGTCGCTTCGTTCTTCTTAACGACATTTGGCAGACCGGAGAGAGCGCAGACCTGCGCGTGCGAACGTCAGCAAGAGCCGAGCGTCGCGCAAGCCCTCCACCTCTCGAATGGCGACACCGTGAACGACAAGGTTCGCGCTATGAACAACGCGCTAGATACCTTTTACACGAAGCGGATGAGTTCTGTAGAGATACTAGATAGGCTCTACCTCTCGGCATACGGGCGCAAGCCTACCCCTGCGGAGGCATTGCGTATCGCCCCTCTCCTAAAAGGCTACGACGTGGCTACGGATGGAGAGGAGGGGTGGCGCAAATATCGCCGCCCTGTGCTGGAAGACCTGCTCTGGTCGCTCATCACGAGTAAAGAGTTTCTGTTCAACCATTAACGCCATAGAATCCGCCAAAATAGCGAGGAAAAGGACGTATGAATCTACTGTTCGCAACGATATTAGCGACGCTTGTTATGGGAGGCGTGGAGGAGAAACCAAAAGTCATGCTTCGAGATACCATGAGCGATACTTGGGCGGCAACGGATGCGCTAGAGAGAAGCCTCCCCGGAAACAAGGAGTGCGGCTCGCCTCGCCCCGATAAAGTTGTCGGTGTCTTCTACTTTCTTTGGCAACACAAACAGCACGACACAGGGCTTTTCGACAACA
>CAIJLM010000408.1 GCA_903821495.1 uncultured Chthonomonas sp.
AAGTGTGGTCTACTTTGAATATCAGGTCAGAGTAGATATAGGAGTCATCAGATTTTATGTGTTCGTTGCTGATTGGATGCACCAAATCGAAACGGTATATCTTTGCAATCTCGTCACGGCAACTTGAGGCAAGCGCCACACTTTCACGACGTTCGACTTCAATACAGTCAACAAACTGTAGCAAGGCTCTCTGGTAAACAGGGTGCGAACACTCTGCTTCAATTCTAATTTTGTCGTGCTTCACGCGAAGTCCACGGACGGAACGATGCTTATTCCATTCTGTAATGCTGACCGTGTTTTGGGGGTTAATAAAATCAAGGAGTACCCTGGGAGTACGCTCAATATCCAAATCAAGTATGTCTGCAAGGCGCAATACCAGAGTGAGGTATTGTAGATTGACTTCTTTATCATGAATCAGTGCGTCACGTCTATATGGTGCATTTCTGAGATTTTCAACAGAAAGTCCGTGACCATCGCAAACAGTGATTACCATATCGCTATAGGAAACGCCACCCCATGCAATACCTGTTTCGGAGTTAGCAAAATTATCTCTTATATACTGCGCCGAACGACGTACATGATTACGGCGTAAATACTCCGTCAGCATCATATCTTCGACTATTGTTACGGCGCTAGAGTCGCTTTGGGATTTATATTCTTGGATTTGTCGATTACGCTGTTCATCGGCTTCAAGTAGGTTCTTGAACTCTTGGCTTTGCAGAATTCCTCTCTTTTCGTCTTCGCTACACGCCATACCTACATCATGGAGATAACTTGCGTAGATTAGAATAGAGAGTTCTACAACATTGAGATGGTTAAGTGTGTCGGGAGGGATAATTTTCCCCATAAGTTCCAAAACCTTAGCGCTATGGTTCGGGTCATGGAGCGTAAACTCAGGCATATTACTAGAAATACGTCCAAGTATGGGCGCAACATTACGGACAATTCCCACGACACGTTCAGAAATTTCGTGGTCATCCCCTTCTTTGTTTATGAGTTCTTGATAGACAGTTGTTTGTTTCAGCCTCAGTATTGCACCGTCTGACATACAACACCCCCTTGCGTGTAATTGCACCTTATCTTACCAGATATCCGGCAAATCAAAGTAGTGAAGCGCGTCTGGCAGTATCGCCGCGCTGTCCCGTATTGTGCATTTTTTCGCGCCTTTTCGCGTATTTCGCGGTTAATTCCCAAAGGAGCGCCCCTTATCCTAAGGGTGAAACACAGAAGCGCGTCCCAACGCGCCTCATTCTCGTTTTAGAAAGAGGTGCGTTGGGACACGTTAAAGTTTCGCTAAAAAGCCCTTAAATCACTTCGGGAACGAAGAACTGCTCTAGGTACTTCTTGCCAATCAGGAAGCCCTCTTCGCGGTCAAGCGTCTCGTCCTCATGCTCAATGGAGAGAACCCCGTTGTAGCCGTTGGCGCGAAGAGCCGCAATGTACTCGCCCCAGCGAATCTTGCCCAGTCCGGGTATCACGTAGCGCCACCAGCCGTCCGCCTGATTGCCGATATAGCGGCGGCGATGCTCCTTGATTTCGACATCTTTCGCGTGGCTATGGAAAATCCTATCCACGTACATCTCCACCGCCTCAATGTAATCGATGTCTTGCCACATCAGGTGAGAGGGGTCGAAGTTCAAGCCGAGCGTGTGGCTCGGAATCACGTCGAAGAGCAGTTTCCAGTGTTCGAGGTTCTGAATGTTTGTGGCGTACCAGTTCTCAAGCGCGAGTTTCACGCCCTTCTCTTCCGCGTGTGTGATGAGCGCGGGAAAGACTTCGGCGCAGTCCTCCTCAATGGTCTGGGTTCGCGATTTACCGTGCGGGGGAAGTCCCGCCAGAGTGCAGACAACCTCTACGCCCAACTTGTTCGCGATGTCGATAGCCCGATGCACCGTCTGAATGTTCGTCGCTCGGCGTTCGGGGTTTCCGTCCGTAAGGTTCGTATACGCCGCCAGCGCGGAGATGCGAATCATGCGCTTTTCTAGCAGTTCCTGCAACGCGCTCGCATCGGAATCTGAGAACGTATCTGTATTGATGTGCTTGCTACCGGGTCCCGTTGAGACTTCGAGACCGCCGAAGCCGTACTGCGCCGCAAACGCCGCGACGTAATCCAGAGGGGTGTCTGTAAAGGGCCCCGTGAGAATACCAACATACATGGGAAATTTCCTCGTTTCTATGCCAACTACGCGCCAAACGCGCTCTAAGAGTCTATTTCGGCGCTAAGAAAGAAGATACCTTCTTGCAGGCAAGAAAAAAGGGGAACGAAACGCTTGCGTCCGCTCCCCTCCTCAAACAGCCTGCCTACTTCAGATTGTAGAAGGCGCTACGCCCAGCGTAGAGCGCGGAGTAGCCAAGGTTCTCCTCAATGCGGAGGAGTTGATTGTACTTCGCCACGCGGTCGGTGCGGTTAGGCGCGCCTGTCTTGATTTGCCCGGCGTTTGTAGCGACAACTATGTCTGCAATCGTAGAGTCTTCCGTCTCGCCAGAGCGGTGCGAAACTACCGCAGTGTAGCCCGCTCGCTTCGCCATCTCAATCGCGTCAAGCGTTTCGGAGAGCGTTCCAATCTGGTTGACCTTAACGAGGATAGAGTTCGCCGTCTTAGTCTCAATGCCACGCGCAAGGCGGGAGGTGTTCGTAACGAAGAGGTCGTCGCCTACGATTTGCACTCTACTGCCCAGTTTATCGGTAAGCAGTTTCCAGCCGTCCCAGTCGTCCTCAGAGAGACCGTCTTCAATGGAGATAATGGGGTAAGCGTCCACCCAACGGGCGTACTGGTCTACTATCTCGGCGCTAGTCAGAACCTTGCCCTCTCCCGTAAGGTGATACTTGCCGTCCTTGTAGAGTTCCGTCGCGGCGCAGTCAAGCGCGAGAAGCATATCGTCGCCGGGGGTGTATCCCGCCTTCTCAATGGCTTCGATAATCATCTTGAGCGCCTCTTCGTTGCTAGGTAGGTTTGGCGCGAAACCGCCTTCGTCGCCGTAGCCTGTCGCCAATCCACGCGAGTGCAACACTTTACGGAGCGAGTGAAACACCTCCGCGCCCTTGCGAAGCGCATCCGCGAACGACTCCGCGCCGACGGGCATCACCATGAACTCTTGCAAATCCACGTTGCTGTCCGCGTGCTTGCCGCCGTTGAGAATGTTCATCATCGGAACGGGCAGGATGTGCGCGTTTACGCCGCCGAGGTACTGATAGAGGGGCATCTCTAGGGCGTTCGCAACGGCTTTCGCCACCGCCATCGAAACGCCAAGCATGGCGTTCGCGCCGAGGTTGGACTTGTTGGGGGTCTCGTCCAGTTCGATAAGGCGCAGGTCAATTTCGCGCTGATTCATCGCGTCCATCTCAATCAGTTCGGGCGCTATGGTCTCATTTACGTTCTCAACCGCCGTCAGGACTCCCTTGCCCAGATAGCGGCTGTCGTCGCCGTCGCGCAGTTCCACCGCTTCGTGCGCCCCTGTGGAAGCGCCGGATGGAACCGCCGCGCGTCCCATCGTTCCATCTTCGAGGTAGACATCCACCTCCACCGTAGGATTGCCGCGTGAATCGAGTATCTCTCGCGCAACAATATCGTCAATTATAAGGCTCATTCTTTTCGCTCCTTCGTCGTCTTGAATTTTGGAAACAGATAGCCCGCCGCTCTTACCTTAGAGTGTGTCGGCTCGCACGCCTCCGCTTCTCGTTTGTACCAAGAGATAAGTATACTCAACTCAGCCCGATAAGCGTATCTGTTTCGCGGAAAAGTATGTATGAGTTCAGGATTACGGGAATCTGTTTGCGCCCCCTACTCCTCGTACAGTTCATCTCCCCGTTGAAGCCTATTCGCAATCTGATAGGTCTGCCCCATAGCGCGAGGCGTGGGAGAGTGCGCCGCCAGATACCGCGCTGAAGCGATGAGAATATGGTTTCCCCGCTCTGTCCCGCGTAGGGCGGAGTACTGCTGAAATGCCGCCTCCACACACTGGAAGGTGTGAAAATCGGGGTCTTCGCGCAGTAGACACTGCCCAATCGCAGAGAGAAGCGCCTCCTCCGATACGCCCGCGCCTATACCGTCCGCCACCAGTTGCGCCGCTTCGTTCACCCGCTGTTGTCCGTTCAGAAGAGAGAGCAGGTCATCAGGTAGTTGGAGGGACGCGCCTTTCGCGTTGGGAAGCGGCGTAGCCGGCATATTCAGGAAACGGTCAAGGTATATCGACATGGCGCTGTCGAACACGCCGCGCAGAAGCTCAGCGCTTGGAGCGCGGCGAAGCGCCTGCTGCACTGCGTTCGCGTAGGTGAAGGTGTGTAGAACCGTATCCCAGTCGCCAAACTCATTTGTGACATGGAACTGCGCGATACGCCGTCCCGCCGAGTAGGTAACGGTCTCCGCGAGTTCGTGGATGGTCGCGCCGCCCCGCAGAGCGGTCAGCATCGCCTCAACCGTATCGGCAGGCTCCCCCTTCAAAAGTTGGTCTGCCAACTCCTCCCGCCCTGACCATTTTCCGCCCTTTGACGCGCCCTCTGCGAGCGCTGTAGGGAGTTTCGGGAACGCCTTCCAGAGCAGGTCGGCAAGGTCAATAGGGTGTCTCCACGAAGCCGACTCCTCCATTCTACTAGAGGGAAGCAGCCTCCCCAACAGGCTTGTCAACACTATTCCGGCGCTCTCCCAGCCAATTAAATCGAGCAACTCAAAGGCTTTATTCGCGAAATCGAGGGGATGCCCCACGTCGCGGTACAGGTGGTCGGTACACGCCGCGAAAATCATGTCGGCTATGCGCTCTTGCGGCAAACCAATCTGAATCGCCGTGCAGAGAGTACGCTCCGCGCCCTCGCTGTCGCGCCGCTCCACAAACTCGCGAAACCAGCGTTGAAGCGTTTCGGGGCTACGCTCCTGCGTCTCAAGGGGTTCGATTGGGAAGCGCGGGGGCTGACCAGCGCACTCTCTCGCCACAAAAGTAAGCCCCTGATAGAGGGCGCGAGGGCGGTCGACAGGGGAGAGGTAGGGGAGGATATTCGCCATAGCGGTAAGAACCGTTAAGCCCGCCCCCCACCCGTTACGCGCATAGAGCGTGCCGAACTCCGCCCCAATACGCAGAGCGTCCTCCGGCGTTCCGCCCGACTTCAGTAGCCCGATAATCGCCTTTGCAGTGACGAGGCGCAGGTTATATTTTAACCCCGCCTCTAGTCGTTTCCGATAGTAGGCTCTCTGGTCTCGCTCCGGCGGCTCCGAGTCTATCCAGACCTCCGCCTCCGCGCCCGCGCCGCGCACCTCCACAGGGTAGCCCTGCACATCGTCCGCCCAGAGGTCGAACGTTCCGCCGCAGGTCAAATCGAATCGGGCGTGATGCCAGTGACAGGTGAGAATTCCATCCTTAACGGAGCCTTGATGAAGGGGGAAACCCATGTGCGGACAGCGGTTGTCTACGGCGTAGACTCTTCCTTGATGAGAAAAGAGGGCGAGAGTCTGTCCGTTGACGTGAACAACCTTGCCTTCATCTCGTTGCAACTCTGCAAGCGATGCGACTCGTCGCCATCTATCGGCGCGTTCGGGGCGAATCTCTGTTTCTGCCATTGTGAAGCCTTTCGGAGTAGTTCTATTGTCGAAACTTGTAGTACCGCTCAGTACTACGCCTCTAGTACGAACTCCTTCCCGCGAAAGTTCTGTGAGTCCGAAAAAATTGCAAATTTCTCGACTTCGCCAAAAAGCCTACCTTTCACGCTCTATGTTTTCCATCAGATACGCCTCCGCGCCCGGAGAGCCAGTCACCTCGCCCTCTGGCGTATGAACAACCCACGCCTCCG
>CAIJLM010000409.1 GCA_903821495.1 uncultured Chthonomonas sp.
ATGGAGCAGTCTCCGGAACTGCCTGCAACGCTACAGGCGTGGTGGGATAGGGAAGGGGCGCATTCTAGGGTCTTCCTGGTATTGTGCGGCTCTCAACTTTCTGCGATGGCTTCATTAGGAGCCGAGAGCGAACCCCTTTTTGGACGCTTTAACGCCGGTATAATGCGACTTGTGCCTCTTCGCTATGACGAGGTTTCAGAGTTCTATTTAGAGAGACCCTTTTACGGTCTGTTGGAGCGGCTACAGATGTACGGAGTGTTTGGCGGCGCGCCACGTTATCATGCCCTTGTGGATACATCCCAACCGCTAGAGCGAGAGGTCACAGACCTTTTGCTTCGCCCCGGGAGTCCGTTGGAGAATGAGGTGCGTTTCCTTTTAGGAAGTCAACATATCAGGCAACCCGCTCCCTATAACGCTATCTTGCAAGCCATAGCTCAAGGAGAGACCCAGTTCGGGCGCATCCAGCAGGTGACGGATATTGAACGTAGCTCGCTCTCCTTCCATCTGAAAACCCTTCTGGAATTGGGATGGATAGAAAGAGAGTTGCCATTTGGCGAGACCAGCGAACGGCGCGCCCTCTATATCGTCGCGGATCCGTTTTTAGCATTCTGGTATCGGTTCGTCGCTCCCCTGTCGAGCGTTCTCCAGTTCAACGATCCCATTGCAGTCTATAGAGAACGAATAGCGCCTTATCTCTTCGACTATATGGGGCGCTCTGTTTTTGAGGGCGTCTGTCATCAGTGGTTGCAACGTCACGCCCGGACACGCTTAAGTCTCTCCATTCAACGAATGGGGCGTTACTGGAGTCGCGACGGACAGACGGAGATAGACATTGTCGCGGAACTCTCTGACGGGACGTATCTGTTTGGAGAGTGCAAATGGAGTGCGAATCGCCCCACTGGCTTGAGCGTTTTGTCGGCGCTACAGGCTAAAGCTCTCTCTTTGCCAGAGGCGCGATACCGGCGGAATCCCTCTTTTGTCCTCTTTACCGCAGGCCAATTTACTCCCGACCTAAAGGCTTTATCCAAAGACAGGGAAAACAGAGTGTTCTTAATCAGCGGAGAAGACTTAATTCTCTCCAAGTCTTCGCCGTCCTCAGCTACGGATCAGTAGTTGCCCTATATTGATACTATAATTGGTATCTAAATAATACCAATTACAGGTAGAACGTCACGATAACCGAGACATTGGCGGTTATCGCCGCCGCCAGCATATGGCGGTCGTCCGGGTCGGGGAGCGAGAGGGTGGGGATAAGGGATTCGTAGCCCGTCACAATCCCACTTCTGCGGCGGCGTTCTCCTGAAAGAGTTCCCCGTCTCTAATATACCGTCGCACCATCTGTACGCTCCTGTGTCCGGTCTGCGTCATTATCGCCCGTTCGCTCACTCCCGCTTGCGCCGCCGCCGCCGTCGCTAACCCGGACCGCAGGCTATGCCCTGCGAAAAGGAAGAGCTAACTCTTAACATTTTTAGGTATCTATAGGGACGTTAATAAGCGCTCGGTTTTTGTATTAGTATACTTTGACAAACTACACTTTGTCAAAGTATACTAATACAAATTTGTTTATGGAGTACGCCGATGTCTTTCGCCTCTTTTCGTCCGGAACCCTTCTTTAATCGACAAAACGAACTGCGCGCCTTAGAACGCGCATGGAACGTACAGGGGAGCACAGGGCAGATGGTTCTACTTTATGGACGTCGTAGGCTGGGGAAAACCTATCTGCTTCAGCGATTCTTTGCAGACGGGGTAGGGGAGATGCCGCGCCCTCATGGCTACTATTTGGCAGATCAGACAACGGCGGCGACGCAACGGCTCGCGCTCGCTCGTACACTGCTATCTGTGTTGCCCGATGACGGAGTGGAGGAGGAGGATATTGCGGTTTCATGGAACGCCTTGCTACGCCACGTCTCCGCGCACTGTCAGCAGGGAGAACGCTTTGGGCTCATCCTGGACGAATTTCCCTACCTCATGGAGCAGTCTCCGGAACTGCCTGCAACGCTACAGGCGTGGTGGGATAGGGAAGGGGCGCATACTAGGGTCTTCCTGGTATTGTGCGGATCTCAACTCTCTGCAATGGCTTCCTTAGGAGCCGAGAGCGAGCCTCTTTTCGGGCGCTTTAACGCCGGGATAATACGGCTCGCTCCTCTCCGCTATGACGAGGTTTCAGAGTTCTATTTAGAGAGACCTTTTTACGGTCTGTTGGAGCGGTTGCAGATGTACGGAGTATTTGGCGGCGCGCCGCGTTATCATGCCCTTGTGGACACATCCCAACCGCTAGAGCGCGAGGTCACAGACCTTTTGCTTCGCCCCGGTAGC
>CAIJLM010000410.1 GCA_903821495.1 uncultured Chthonomonas sp.
AGGGGGAGATTTAGAGGGGGTGGCTTGTAGTAGCGCAATAAGCCTTCCGCACTGACCCAGCCACCCCATCCCAACCCTTGCCCCTTCACAAGGGGAAGGGCGAAATGCCGATGATGGAAGGCTTGGCTGTTTCGCGTAGCCCCTAGTATTCTCGCCTATCCCATCACTTCGTAGCGACCACCCCGAACGCCTCCGGCGCTTTCGTAACGCGCTGAAAGCCTGCTTCTTGCAGTCTTCGTATTACGCCCCGCACGACGCTTGCGCCGTGAGCGCTCTCTAAATCCCCGATGTAGTGGAACAGTTTGCCGTTGCGTTTCAAGACGCGAAACAGTTCGCAGTAGAACTCGCCGGAGTAGAGGTCTCCCGCGAGTTTGAAGGTGGGCGGGTCGTGAAGAATGAAGTGGAACGATTCAGGGGGAAGTCCCGGAACCACGTCGGCGGCGCTCCCGATAGTCGTGGTGATTTTGGGGTTGGTGAAGAGTTGTTGAGACCAGGGGTTGCGCCGCGCCACCTCCAGAACTGTCGCGTCCAGTTCGATGGTCAGCAGTTCGGAGGCGTATTTCGCCGCCTCTATCGCTGTGTAGCCCAGCCCCATCGTCGTATCCAGCACGCGCCCGTGTATCGGGGCTATGGCGCGAATTTTACGGCGCGTGTCCTCTTGCGGGTCTATCCCTTTAATACGGTGCATGGGGAAACTCGCCAGAAGCATGGTCGGGGCGTTCTCCGTAGGGTAGAGGCTATACGCCCTCTGAAAGCGCGGCGAAAAGTAGTGAACGCGCTCCAATCCGCTCTCTATAACGACATAACAGGCGTTTTTCTGGTCTTCTATCTCGCGGAGTTGTTCCCATTTGAGGCGTTGACCGTCGGGTAGGAGTATGCCCTCCGCCTCTATGCCTACCTCGCTCTGCGTGAGGTTGAGGTCTAGCGAAACGGCGAGGCGCTCCACTCCCTCCTCTTTCGCTTTCAAAAGGGGCGCAACCTGAATATGCGATAGAACTACCATAAGGATTTTCGCTACTTCTTAGGCGGTTCCGCAGGAGTTACGGCTAATAGAAGCATCTCCCACAGGTGGAAGGGGCGGGTGTAACTGTACTCCACGGAGAGTAGTAGGTCGATAGAGCGATGTTCGTATTTTTCCCATGCGGGGGCTTCGCGTATCGCTATTTTTCCGCCGATTTTCGCTCTGGCGCGTATGTGGAGTTCGTTCGCAGAGACGGCGGCGTTCGCGCCAACCACTATCTTGAGGTCTACAGAGGGCTTGTCGGGGGGGATTACGGCGACGGGCGCGGAAATTCCTGCGGGTAGTCCCTCTACGTAGACCTCCACCGCTCCAGCGAAACCTCCAATACGCTCTACATTTACGGGAAGAGAGAGCGTTCCGCCCTGTGGCGCGGAGAGCCTATCCGTCGCTATGGAGACCTGAAAATCGGGTTCAACAGCGTGCGCTTTCAGGCGGTAGTAGCAGGTCGCGCCCGTGACCTCTTCCACGTTACGAACCTCTATCGTGTAGTCGCGAGATTCGGGGGCGGTGAACTCTAAACGCGCCTCCTTGCCAAGACCGGGCGCGTCGTCGTTGCTCGCAATCTCCTTGCCGTCGGCGTTGAGTATGCGAATTTCGCCGTCAATACGAGAGCCTATGCGCCTGCCGAACAGGTCGAAGAGGTACTTTGTCTGCGCGGCGGCGTGAAAGGAGAAGCGCGCTGTGGGCGACTCCGTGAACACGCCATCTATCGCAAGGGGGAAGGCGGGGAGAGATTGGGCGCTACTCGAATTGGAACGCTCCACTACTCTCTCCGACGTGACAAACAGAGGCACGAGGAGGGGCTTTCCAGAGTCTTGCGCGACCTCCGCCCAGTAGGTTCCCAACGGCGCGGAGGCGGGTATCGCGACGGTAGCCTGTTTCGGGGCTAGGTTGATTCCCGTTAGGGTGAGTTGTACGCTACTGCCGCAGCAAGTAACGACGTTTGTGACATGCAGACAGTTCGCCGTAGGCCCAGCGCCGAACGGCGGGCGTCAGCTGCAGCTGCTCCAGATC
>CAIJLM010000411.1 GCA_903821495.1 uncultured Chthonomonas sp.
CGTTATTTACGGTGTTGTACGCCTTCCCGCCGGAAGATATGACCTCTTTCCCGTTGCTATTCACGATGGTGCCGGTCGACGACCCCCCATTGAAAACGACCTCCCGGCCCCCATCTTGCACATCGGTGGCGTCGGCCGTACCGCCCGAGGAAACATACTCGAACCCGCCACCGACCTCGCTACCGCCCTCGCCATAGTCTCAAATTTCCGCGAACAGCCGATAGACCCCCGCACTGTACTGTTGGGCGAGATAGGTTTGGCGGGAGAGGTTCGCGCCGTATCCCAGCCCGAAAAACGACTTCGAGAGGCGGCGCGACTTGGCTTTCGTCGCGCCATCCTCTCGAAGCATAACCTACCCAAATTAGCATCCAACCTCGGTATCGAGGCGGTGGGCGTAGAGTCGGTTAGCGACGCTTTTCGCCACTTCTTCACGCCCTCAAACTCCTAACGCGCTATCTCTAGCCGACATTCGGCTTCGCCCTCATACTGAGGGGTGAGCCATATCTCAACGTTCAAAAAGGAGTCGCTCTCTACAAGACGCGCCCATCCGCTCGCCAGCGCAACTACTACCGACGAGCGGTCTTTGGAGAGACCTAGGACGTTTCCTTTTTGAACATAGTCGCCTGTCCGATAGACCGCGCCGCAGGTAGGCGGCGCGTCTGGGCAAGTGAGGCTCATAGCGATATTCTCCCTAAAAGGCGCGGTTTCCTACGCCTTCGCTCCTGCATACTGCTTTTCGGAACGCTTCCTCATATTCGTATCCAGAATTTTCTTCCGCATACGGATACTCTTAGGGGTCACTTCCACGAGTTCGTCTGAACCGATGTACTCGATGGCGCGGTCAAGGCTCATCTCTGTATGAGGCGTAAGGCGCACGGCGACATCGCTGTTTGAAGAGCGCATATTCGTAAGGTTCTTCAGTTTGCAGACGTTCACCTCAAGGTCGGTGTCGCGAATGTGTTTGCCTACAATCATCCCCTCATACGTCTCCACGCCCGCCCCCACAAAGAGGATTCCTCTATCTTCCGAGTTCGCGAGTCCGAAGGCGGAGGTCACTCCCGCCTCTGTTGCGAGAAGCGAACCGTGCCGCGACCTTCCAATGTCGCCCGCATAGGTGTCGTAGGAATCGAAGAGGGTGTTGATGACTCCTGTGCCGCGGGTGGCTGTCAGGAAGTCGTTTCGGAAGCCGAGCAGACCGCGGGTAGGTATGCGATAGGTGAAGTAGACGCTTCCGCCTCCGACGCGCATATCGCGCATCTCTCCGCGCCGCCGCCCCAACTCTTCTACCACCACGCCCTGATACTCTTCAGCGACCTCTACCTCTACCTTCTCGTAGGGTTCGAGGCGCTTGCCGTTCTCGTCCTCATGGTAGATGACCTCTGGTTGCGCTACCTGAAGTTCGTAGCCTTCGCGACGTATGGTCTCAATGAGAATAGCGAGGTGTAGTTCTCCGCGTCCGCTCACAAGGAAGGTGTCGGCGCTCTCCGTCTCTTCTACACGGAGACTGACGTTTGTTTCCAGTTCGCGCAGAAGCCGTTCGCGTAGTTTTCGACTGGTACACCACGTGCCTTCTCGTCCGGCGAGAGGGCTGTTGTTCACGCTGAACGCCATGCGGAGGGTCGGCTCGTCAACGGGTAGCGACGGCACGGCGACGGGATTGTCTTTGTCCGCGATGGTGTCGCCAATTCCGATGTCGGGCATACCGCTCACAATGCAGATTTCGCCCGCGCAGACCTCCTCCTGCTCCGCTCTCTTCAGCCCTTCATAGACAAAAGTGGAGACGGTGCGACCGGGGCGCACGTCGCCTTCGCGGTTCACGATAGCGACTTGCTCGCTGGGGTGAATTTTGCCGGCGTGGATTCTGCCAATGCCAAAACGCCCTCGGTACTCGTCGTAGGCGAGGCTAGAGATAAGCATCTGCAAGGGCGCATCTGGGTCTCCAGTAGGCGCAGGCATTTGCGCGATGATAGCCTCGAAAAGCGGTATCAGGTTGGCGCTAGGCAGGGAAGGGTCTAGCGTTGCAAAGCCCTGTCGGGCGTTGGTAAATACGATTGGGAAGTCAAGTTGCTCTTCCGTCGCGCCCAGCTCCACAAAGAGGTCGAAGGTCTGGTCTACCACCCAGTCGGGACGAGCGTCAGGGCGGTCGATTTTGTTGACGACAACAATGGCTTTGTGTCCCTGTGCGAGCGCTTTGCCTGTTACGAAGCGGGTCTGCGGCATGGGCCCGTCCACTGCGTCTACGAGGAGAAGCACTCCGTCCACCATCATCATAACGCGCTCAACCTCGCCGCCAAAGTCGGCGTGTCCTGGCGTGTCTACGATATTGATTTTGTAGCCGATATAGAATACGGCGGTGTTTATGCTCACAATGGTAATACCGCGCTCACGCTCAAGGGCGTTGCTGTCCATAACGCGCTCTGCGAACTCTTGATTGTCGCGAAATATGTTGCCTTGCCTCAGTAGACCATCAACGAGGGTAGTTTTCCCGTGGTCAACGTGGGCGATAATGGCGATGTTCCGAATCTTGTCTTGCGAATAGGTTGGCATTCTGGCTTTCTCGTCTCACAAAAAGAGCGCGGATACTAGGTTGTTCCGCGCCGTTTCTCACCCTGCTCTGTCATCATTGACACGAACACAATTCTATTATACCCTATTCTTCGCCTCTTATGTGCGTCGGATAGGCAGGATAAGCGGGAGTTTATGCAGAATAGTAGCGGTATGGCGTTGTTTTTGTGACGATTGATGAGCGATAACAACAAAGAGACGCTGGAATGAATCGCTCTTCAAGGAGCGATTTTTAGCCGCTGTATGAAGGAAACCGATTAATGCTGTGCGGTGTTTTGAGCGCCCGTCGTGTTGGAGCAGAGGGCTTGATAGCCACC
>CAIJLM010000412.1 GCA_903821495.1 uncultured Chthonomonas sp.
AAAGCCCAGCAGATTGAAGCAGATATAGAGGCAACGAATCGCGAAGATACTGCCATGCACCCTGCCCCAAAACCATGCGCCCACCCATATCACAGCGGGCGGATGACCAAAAATAATGTCTTTGTAGATGTACGCCTTGCCGGAACTCTCCAGCGACATCATTGCGAGGTAGACACCCTCATCGTAGAGGCGGTTCAAGCCCGCGTCCGCTAGTCCGAACAGCCTAAGCGCGAAATAGGCGCACAACAAGAAGAAAATAACGGGCTTCTCGTTCGCCTGCGCCCAAGCCAGCGAATAGCGCTTGGGCTTTGTTTCAATACAGTTTGTTGAACCTTCCACAGATACCTCTACCCTTTTTCTTCCTCATTCGGCTTGAAAGCGACCTCTCGCGCCACGAGGTAGCTTGGTTTGCGGGAGGTCTTAAAGTTGATACGCCCTAAATACTCCCCCAGGATACCGCGACATACTGTACGAACGTTATTTTGTTTCATTCGCGCAATCTGAACTATTTTGCACAGCGGTCATCTCGTCTTTTGCGGGAGTCCAGGGATTATGCCTTAGTCTCCATGGCATAAGGAACGACTCGAAAAGAACCTTGCGCGAAATTTTGGATTGACCGAACTGACGGTCAATAAACGTTATAGGAACCTCGGCAATTCTCATTCCGGCTTGGAGGGCGCGGTAGCCCATCTCCACCTGAAACGAGTAGCCTTCGGAATGAAGCGTCTCTATCTGAACTGCAGAGAGGGCGCGACGAGTCCAACAACGGTAGCCCGCCGTTACATCTAATATCGAGATGTGGGCAATGGTTCGTACATACCAGACTGCGAAGCGGGAGAGCAGGAGACGATGCAGGGGCCAGTTCTTCACACTACCGCCCTCGCAGTAGCGCGAACCAATAACGAGGTCAGCCTCGGCGGTTTTGGCGACTAGAGCGGGAAGAGCGGAGGGGTCGTGCGAGAGGTCGGCATCCATCTGAATAATGCAGTCGTAGTCCGCGTCTAGGGCGCGTTGGAAGCCATCTCGGTAGGCGCGTCCCAACCCGCGAACTCCTTTGCGTCGAATGACTCTGTAGTTGCGATAATTGGGGTTTCCCGCGAAGATACTCTCCGCTATCGCGGCGGTTCCATCAGGAGAGTTGTCGTCCATCAGCCAGAGATGCGCGTCGGGGAGGGCATCCGCAACCTGCCCGACAAGAGCCGAGAGATTGTCGGCTTCATTGTAGGTGGGAACGATAATGACGACTTTCATATTATGAGTGGTTTCTCCCGTGAACCGATTTGAGTGAAAAAGTATACCTGTGAGGCTTTTGCAAAAGTGTGTAAGAGGGTGTGTAATATTTTTAAGCAAACGTGAGTTCAGGATAAGCGCATCTCAAAAGCGCCCGTCAAACGGCTCTCTTTTGCGCCTTCACGGCAGTAAGGCTCCTCTCCTTTGCGAAGGAGAGGTTGGGTGAGGTTATGTGGAAGCCCGAATTCACGTTAAGGCAAACTAAACGGGAAGACAACCTGCTTAACTTTATTACACACCCTGTGTAAGAGAGGGTAAATAGGGATACTTGTCGAATCTTTAAGCGCCAACAAAAAGCCTAAACGAGTCCTAGATATTTATTATATCCGAATACTGGGAGAAATTTCAAGTCTCTCTTTTTCGGGGTCGTTATAGTCCGCCCTAAACCCGCATCGGGAAGGGGATGAGGGTTAGGCTAATTAGCTTCTCAACCAAATGAACAATTTTTTACGCTTTGCGTCTGAATAGGAAGGATATTCGTGCAGGTTGGGCTAAAATAGTTTTGTATTTTAAACTCCGCCGCTGTCACGAATCCATCGAAGTCTCGTCTAGTAGGTAATAGAACTTATTAGAGCGCATTTTTCCGAACTACGGGCGCAGGAGGGCTATCCATGATAGCGCAAAACCTAACCACACACGCCCGACTCCTGTCCTCTCAAGGGCATTCGCCTACGGAGTTAGACATCGAGCCGGTACAAGCCGCGGACACTATACGACGACGCTTTGCGGCGCGTGCAATCTCATTTCTGAGCAACACGCGCACGCTTGAAGATGGTCGCGCAATTCCCGCTCGTCTCAGCGCGAACGACTGCTATGTCGCTATGGCGGAGGCGTGTAAGAAGATGGCGCGAGTCGCCGTGCGAAAGTACGAGTCGGAGCCTCACCTCCGCGCGCTAGGCTACGCCGAGTCGCTAGAGGTGATATTCCCCGACCCCGTCGCCTATCTCGCACGCTGTATCCGCTCCGTTATAAGCGACGCTGAACGCCTGAATCGACGCGAAATTCCTACCGTCTCCCTCGACCAGCCTCTGCGCGGTCAATACGGAGCGGGGGACAGCGCACTCCTTCTGCGCGATACTATCGCCGTAGAAGAGATTTCGGCGCAACCAGAGCAGTCGTTACTAGACAGCGATGACCGCGACACCTTCCGTAAAGCGTTGACCCACGCCTTGCAGAGCATTCCAACCAACTATCTTGCCGCTCTGCAAAAAGATATGGCGCGAGATGTAGAACGCCAATCCGGTGTGAAGGTGGCTCCCGAAACGGATAGAGAACGCCAGACCGTCTGTCGGGCGCGCGCCGCTCTCTCGCAGATTATTCAGCGCGAATGCGGTCTCGATAATCCGTTCGTCCGCCTCCTCGCCCAACAGAGGAGTAGCCGCGTGCGCCAAAAGTCGTCCCCCTCGCAAAAATGGACTGCGGAGCGTCAAGACGAACTCTTCCGCAAACTGATGAACTCTCCCTGGTCGGAGCGCGGCGAAGAGAGCGCGCCCGAAGGCGATGTTGAAGAGGCTATCATCAACGAAGTCAGCGCGACGCGCCCCGTCGCCTCGCCTTCGCCAGAGATGCGGCAAGCCATGCGCGTAATGGATACCTACACGATAGGCGATAGCCCTACCACCGAGAACAGCGAAGCGCAAGCCCTCTACGAGCGAGCGCGACACGCGCGAAAGGTGAAAAATGACATTGAAGAGGCTCTTCGCCTCTATCGCGCCGCTTTTGACCTAGATAATCGCTTCTTCGCCGCCTATAATGAAGTAGGGGTGCTTCTTTCGCAGACGGGCAACCTCCGCGAAGGGTTGGCGGTGTACCTGAAAATTATTGAGAACCCCAACGCGGGCGAACACCGCTTTATCGCGGCGACCAACGCCGCCGACATCTACCTGACGTGGTTCGACGCAGGACGCAATCGCGAGAGGAATATCGAACGCGCTCTCTACTACGCGCAAATCGCCATGCAAAAGCCCACGCCGATGCGCGCCTGTAATCTTCTGATGGCTTTCGTTAAAGATAAGTACTATACCGAAGCGCAGAAGGTGATGGAGACCGTTTTGAAGAATAACCTCCGTGAATGCCCTACGGAGAGGTTTTTGCAGACCCTGTTTCAAATTCGTGACGCCGATTTAGTCAACTGGTGGAGTTGGCTGGACGGCGAGTTGGGAAAGGAATAGTCCCATGAAAAATAGACTAGCATTCGTTTTCGGGTTTCTTGCGCTCGCGCTAATCACTCCTTCTTTATGCGAAGGAGTGGAGTGGAATGGAATCTCCCCGCGCCAAGTAGCGGAGGGCGGCGGCGGTGTCGCTGGCGGTATCAAAGCCGCGCCCAAGCAGATAGCCGATGGGCAAGAGACGCACGGCTTCAAGCCCAGTAACGCCTAATTCGCTCCAATTCGTAGGGAGTTTATGATAGTTCGCCCCCTCCTAAGCGTTCACGCTTCAAGGGGGCTACTGTTGTTTATCTCACTTTTTACCGAGGTTGTTAATGTTAAATAAAGCCCTCGCCTTCGTCTTTCTTGCATTCGCCTTATCACTCCCCGCGCACGCTCTTAAAGCGCAAGCCCCCGAAGACCGCGCCGCCCTGACCGCCACCCTCCGCAATCTCGAAATTGAGGAGCCAAACCGCTACCAAATTATCAAAGAACTGCTTGATATTGACCCGCAAGTCGGCTTTGAGGTTCTACGCGACATCTGGAAAGACCTCCGCTCGATAGATGCGAAAATCGCTATCCTCAACACCTATCTCGCCGCCGCCAACCCGCATATTGTCGAAATCGCCTACATCGGCGCTACCGACCCCAACCTCGTAGTGCAGAACTTCGCGCTAAACGTCGCTGAGAGCGTGAGTTTCCGCTCCTTTACCGACGACTACGACGCTTTTCTGGCGTGGTACAAGACCGCCCAGAGCAAGCCCCTCAAAGAGATACTGACGGAGGGCGTGACCGCGCTTACGAAGCGTTATCAACAGGCGGACGACTCCGCCCGCGAACTTCTGCTCAATCAACTTCTGAATCGAAACTACAGCGCCCCCACGCGAATAGCGAAAGCGCGGCGCGAAGTCGTTCTCAGTTCGCCTCTTTTGGATGTGATTGGCAAGTCGCTCAACTCAGACGCTACCCCGAACGCCCTGCAAATGGGCTTTCAACTGTTCCGCCTTATGCGTCCGGACGAGGCTTTTCTCAAGCGCTACATTCTGCCGCTCTGTAAACACGACCAGCCTGCAAGCGTGAGGCTACAGGCTGTCGCGGTTTTGGCGAGACCCGACTGCAAATTCGCGACGGCGACAGTGCTTCAACTCTATCTGGACGAGTACCCGGAGAGCCTTGTCTACAATGTGGGGCAGACCCTTAGTCAGATTGGGGACGCTTCCGTTATTCCTACGCTTATCGGTATTCTGGATGCAGACAACACCCGCGAAGGCGCGTTAGTGGTTGGGAACGTCCTCGCGCAACTGACGGGCGTTTTCATCAACGAGAGCCACGACGCAATCTGGTGGCGCGAGTGGTGGCGCAAAAACAGAACGCGCCTCCCCGAAGAGATTCGCAATCTGCCCATTCCAAAAATCACTGTGCGGAAGCGGCAGGCGCAAGCCGATTTCAACGCCTCCTTTATTCGCTCTGAGACGCGACAGGCGGATGGGACTCCCCAATCTTCGTACTGGCTACTGCTTCCAAGCGCAGCGGGACAGCGACAGATAGGCGGCGGCTTCGGGAGGCAACCCGCGATACAGGACAACCCTCCGCGTCGTCCACGTGGTTTGGGACTGCTTATCGTGCTGTCTCCGGGGGATGGAAACGGCGCGATTCAGGCGAACCAGTGGCAAGAGATAGCCCAAGCCGCTCTCAAAGGGAGATATATCGTCGCTCTACCCGTCGCGCCGCGTTGGAACAACGAGCAGAAGGTAGCTTGGCTAACCGCCGCCAACAAAGGGCAGGTGAAGGAGGCGCGTTTTACGACGGAGGCTTTCGTCAATAGCATCGTGACGGATGTGTCTACCGCCTATTCGGTGGATAACGCGAAGATTTTTGTGATGGGCGCAAACGATAGCGGCATCGCAGCGTACTCTAGCATACTGGACGAAAAGTCGCGTGTGAAAGGCGCTTACCTCTATAACGGAACCTTCAAGGCGGCGCAACTCCCCTCCCTCAAGACCGCAAAGGGCAAAAAGTTCTTCCTGTTCCACGAAAAAGAGAACAAGCAGACCCCCTACCTCTCCGCCTCTACCGCGCAACTGCTCCTCACGCAGAACGGCGCTACCGTAAAATTGGAAGAGTTGAAAGCGGCGATTGCGGCGGAAGTCCCCGATAAAGTCGCGGCGGCGTTGGAGTGGCTGGAATCTGGTAAGTAGGCAGGATTTTACGGGTTAGAACGCGAATTATTGATGATGGAAGGCTTCCTGCACTACCCCTAGCCATCCCAACCCTTGCCCCT
>CAIJLM010000413.1 GCA_903821495.1 uncultured Chthonomonas sp.
CCCGCCAAGCCCATCGCCCCCTCTGTAACGGTGGAGGAGCTGAACAAAAAGGGCTACGACTTCCTAAATCAGGGCAAACTGAAAGAGGCGATAGACACCCTGAAACTCGCGACAAAGCAAGACCCCAAAAACATTCAAGGATTTGTGGGTATCGGTATGGCGTGTATGCAGTCGAAACGCTACGGCGAGGCGGCGGACGCTTATCAGATGGCGGCGGCTCTCAACCCGACGAGCGCAGAGATTCAGTTCAATCTCGGACTGGCGCTCACCGAGTCGGAAAAATATGCCGAGGCGCGTATGGCGCTAGAACGCGCCTACGCCCTAACCCCCGCAAACGTGCAGTATCGCATTGCGATTGGAGAGACCTATCGCCGCGATAAAGATACGCTTAGGGCGCGGGAAGAGTACGAAAAAGCGCTAGGCGAGGCGGTGGATAGCCCGGCGGTCTTCAATGCGCTAGGGAATCTAGCGCTACAAGAGAGTATTAACGCGGAGGCGTTCAAATGGTTCGACGCGGCGGTTCGCTTGCGCCCCGATGACATAGAGGCGCAACTGGGGAAATCTTCGGCGCTATCGGCGTTGGATAGGTACGACGAAGCGCTCGCTATTGCGCGAAATGTGATAGCGAAACTGCCAAATGTTCCCTTTGGCTATAGCTCGCTGGCTTCGGCGTATGAGGCGAAGAAAGACCACCAACTCGCAATAGAGCAGTACCAGAAGGCTTTGGCGATAGACCCTTCGGATGCCTATACGTGGGGCAATCTCGGCTGGTCTCAGTACGGAGCGGAGCAGCTCGACGAGGCGGTGAAGAGCAGTCGGAAATCCCTCTCTATAGACGCTAAACTAGCGTATGTGCGCCACAATCTGGGGCTTATCTACGCGGTTCAGGATAAGTGGGCGGAGGCGCGGAAGGAGTACGAGGGGGCGGTCAAGGTCTCTGGACTGTCGGAGGTTCGCGCCGCGATTAAAGACCTGAAAGAGGCGGGCAAAAAACGGGCGGGCGTGAAGGCGATTGCCGACGCGCTGAACTTCCTGCAAAACGCGGAACGCAAACTACAGGGGATATAGGGCTGTAAGAGTTCAGGGGTGCGGCTCTTCACATAATCTCGCCCAACCTCTCATAGCCCTCATCTACGGCCATCCTTCTCCCGAATCGGGAGAAGGATGGCATGAACTCGCTTCGCGGGTAGCGGCGCTGAGGAGCTACCTGTACAAAAACGTTAGGAGCGGCGGTCATCTCACACGTTGTACGGGGAAAACATCCACATCCACCCCGCGTACATAGTGACACAAGGGAGGCGTAGCGGGACGCGCTATGCCTCCCGCTTCTATGAGGGTCTCCGAAAACACCTCCGCTTCCGCCGACTGCACGGGGTAGGGCGTATGATGGATGCGTCCCCTGTAGAGATTCGCGCCATCGTGCGTATAGAGAGTGTACCGCTCTAACAGGAAATGCTCTAGCGTCCCTACCTCTGCAAAACTAGCCTCTCCTATCGGGCGATAGCGGATGTGTAGCCCTGCGCCCTCTGCGCCCGCCCTCTCCATTGCGTAGTCTATCTCTCGCCCTTCCCCACACTCTGTCACGCTCATTTCGATTTTGGCAAGGTGGTAGCGCAGTTTAAAAAAACGACGCGCCAACTGAACGGCGAAAAGGCTGTTCGCGTCGAGGCTAAATAGCCATACGCCGGGGTCGCCTCCGCGATGATGGACGTAGGTTCTGAGGTTGGTATCGTGGAAACTGGTGATAGGCGGAAACTTAGGAAAGCCTACGGGACGCGCCCCCGTGATGGTGAAGGGAATCAGCCCGATATACGACTCTCCCTCGAAAGTATCTAGTTCGAGTTCGGGGGGAACGAGAGGGCGGAGTTGCTCTTTAGGGAC
>CAIJLM010000414.1 GCA_903821495.1 uncultured Chthonomonas sp.
CCACTCGCACAGGCTTTTAGCCTCAAACCAGTCGCTCCCTTTCTCCCGTGTCGAACGGGGGAAAGGGTTGGGGTTAGGGGGCGGTAGCGGTACAGAGGGCGAATCGCTATGCCGCATCGCCTACCAGACAGACTCTCCCAACTCAAATGAAACACACCCAATCACTTAATGCACTCGTTTTGTTGAGTCGCTTTTACGTAGTGCATAACGGCTCCTGCTTCATTCGCCCCTCTCCTTGTCTGATTGTTAGACGAGAAGCCTCGCTCTTCCTGTGGCGCTCAATAAGGAGCGTTGGTCATCGCTTACCAGAACCACAGCGTCATAGGTTCAAATCGGGGGTGTCCATTCGAGGGCCATATACAAAAATCATCTTCTCCTTTTAGTTGATCTTCCAACGACTCTTTTAACTTTCTCATATGGGCAGTGTCGCACGTCAGGCAGAGCGTCCCCTTATCTAGTTGCAGTTTCCAGGGTTCAGTCGTTTCCTCATCAGCAAGCGCCAGATACAACTCGGACGCAGGTTCCCATGGCCAGTCATGACCGTGCGCGTAGTAAACGATTTCTTGAGAGGGAGGAGATAACGGTATGCGCTTCCGCGCTCGCGATGGCTCGGCAAGCATAATCTCGACAAGAGCCAGAAGGCTCTTCAGCGCTGGCTCTGTTGCGACGAAATGCCAGCCTGACATAAATTTGCGCCTACCCAAAAACCGCCAGATATAGACATTGCCTTCAAACTCCCAGAGTTTTATCTTTGGAACAAAGCCTGTATCACGCATCATGCCTCTCCAATGTGACGTATGACTAATACCCGTAAATCGCGCCACCTCGCTTAACGGAACGCGCTACGGCGTTTTCGTCGGCTTCGGGGCGGTCTTCCTCTTAGGCAGTACACGAGGCGGGGCGTACAGGATAATACCGCTATTCGGCGGCAGGTCAATCGAAGAGACAATTTGACCGTTCACACGCTTCAACGCGCTTCCTAAATTGATATGCGCGGGGCGTTTGTCATCGGGGTTCACATAGACAATCCCATCGGTATACCGACGGCGTAGTACAACCCTACCCTCGCCACAGGCTACATGAACGGTCTCCTCATTCGCCCACCCCAGCGGGACTTGCAGAAGGTTCGCTTTCTCCTTCACCTGCTGTTTGAACACAGCGAGGCTTAATCCCGCATCCGTAGGCATATTCGGCAGAATCGGCATAGGCTGAAACACCATATTGCCCTGCTTATGCGAAACTAGCAGGTAGTAGGCGAGCAGGGTTTCGAGTTCTCCGTCGTTATGGTACGCGGCAGTCGCGATAAAGGTGAACCCATTTTTGGAGATGCGCCTGCCCGCCGCAAGTTGCACCAACCGGAGTTCTGAGGGAACCGCGTACTCCGACCAGTAGGGAAAGAGCCAACCGTCGCTCCAAGCGCCATCGCACCAAGGATGCAGGTAGTCCCAAAATCTGCCCGATAGTTCCGGTTCGCGGTAGTTTTCAGCGAGAGAGGTGATACTATGCCCTACGAACTGCTCGAACCCCAGCGCTGATGGGAGAACGGCAAAATCTCCATGTACGCGCTGTAGGAAGAGAGCGGTAGCCTCGCCTCTGTCCCCAAGCGTCGGATACTTTGGCAGTTTGTCCGGTAGATAGGGATTGCCTAACATCATCTCGGAAGCCACCACCCCCAACGCCCCATAGTTTCGAGCCTTCCGCCCCGCCTGCGCTTTCCAGTGTTCCGCCCACTCTGGAATCCCCATGTCCATCCAGTGACCGCCCTTATCGGGGTGCTGTATCTCCTTGCCCGCCTCATCGCGGAGCGTCCACTCCAACATACTAGGCTTCCAGCCGCCTGCGTTGCCGGGGTACTCGTCACTCTCATACAGAGTCGAAGCGGAGAGATAGAGCAGGGGAAGCATCAGCGGCTGTTCTTTGAGCATAGCGGGGTAGGTCTGAGGCGTAAGCGTGTTGGCGGGTAGCGCGATGACATCGCAGTAGCTTGTGAGGAATTTGCGGTTCTCGTCGGAGAGCGGAGTCCCCGCCCTCCCTGAGTTCTCCATCGGGTCGGACTTGTCGCCTAGCCCGTAGAGAAACACGCCCCCCAAGCGCACAGGAATAAGCGGACGTGGTTTCATGACCATTTTCACGCCCGGAGGTAGCTCATGAGAAACGAGCGGAGGGGTTGGAGTTTGCCCTAAGAGGAAGAGCAAAGTTGTCAGTATCCCAAAGTTCATTGTGATTCCTCGTATGTTGATGCAGTTGACGGTGGTCTCAACTACCTATTGTGACGTAGCGAAGTGGCTAAAGCGTGGCTTCTTCG
>CAIJLM010000415.1 GCA_903821495.1 uncultured Chthonomonas sp.
AGGAGCTCCCGGTTCTTTTGAGATTGGACGTAGTGCAGGAGGCGCAGTCTAATCAGGATGAGGAGGAGGTGGAAGGGGAGTTTCAGCGTATTAGAGGATTGTGGGAGGAGTTGTGCAGAAAAGGGTTTCGCTCTATGAATGGTAGTTGGAGGCGGACGAACCTTCTGCTTTTGCGGTCGTATGCGGCGCGGCTATGCTACTTTGATATGGCGGATATTAGTAAAGAGCTTCACGACAAGATAAGTTTCCTTCTGAACGATATGGATAGAGAGCGGCGTTTCGTTGGGGACTCTCAAGACTGTATTCCGTTTCAAGAGAGTTTTCGCACCTATGCCGAGGAGAGCGAGATTACCCGGGAGGTATGGCTCACTCTTTCGGATGACTATGCGCGTCTGGCGAACGCTTATGAGGCGTGGGGGTGGTACGAACAGAATAGGGGCGTAGTTTCAGAGGTTACCGCGCGAAACCTTGTGGATTCGGTGGGGGCGTGCCAGTACCTGCTATATGAGACTCTCATCGCCTATAACGAGAAAGATGTGCATCAGCGTTACCTCTATGGAGAGCTAATCAAGGAGGCGATACCGGGCTACTTGCACTACCTCAGTCCGAAAACGACGTGGGATGAGCTGGAGGGGCTGGCGGATTCCTTGGGCGAGAGATGGGAGTTCGCGAAACAGGATAGCGAGACGAACAAAGCGAAGTATGAGCAGGACAGCGAGGCGAACAAAATCTGGTATGAGAGGGAGAGCCTGCGAAAACAGGCTATTGAGCATATTGTGGCTCTGGCGCAGTCTCGCCCCGATTTTGGCGGGGAGGAGGCTCTTGCAGAGGAGGACAAGGACGCTCTACGGGCGGCGCTGAACGCCTGTATTGAGCTAGAGGTTCCTCCTTCCAATAAGGAGGTGCGAGACGCTCTTACGCCGCTTCGAGAGATGCTGGTCGGGTCGGAGGAGTATCGCCTGTTTCTTCGTGAAATAGAGAGGGAGATGGAACGCCTCAACGCGCTAACGGAGGGCGATCCTGACGAGAAGGATGTGGTTTTTGATACGGGTTTTGAGTTGCAAAAAGGCTATTTGAAACCCTTTGTCAAGGATAAGAAGGTGCTACTGCTGGGAGGCACTCCGCGTCAATACACGGTTGAGAACCTGCGGAAGGCGCTAGAGAACATGGAGGTTGTTTGGCGTGAGAGCGATAAAGACGACCCTGTAGAGCGCTTTCGGGGCGATATTGGCAGGTCGGATATTGTTGTTATGTTTCAGGAGTTTGTGCGGCACGGCATGAGCGAGAAGGGGCAGGAGTGGACGGAGGAGAATAAGGGAGAGTTTGTGCCAGTGCCAAAAGGGTATGGCGTGAAGATGATTGTGGGTTCGCTCTACGAGCATTTTTCGCGTAAATACGACACTACGGGCGCTGTATCGGGATAACGCTTTCATACGAATTTCGTGGGTGAAAAAATAGTTTTGGGTTGTTTGCCGTTTTTGCGTATCTGTCGTGAGTGGTCGTTTCAGGAAGGCTTCTACACCTTCGCCTTTCAGAGGGAGAAACGACCATGACAAACGAACAACTGGAAGTGGAACTCAAACTCTTACACGACCTCCTACAGATAGGGGGGTATGACGAACAGAGCGCGAGGTTCTTTGCGCGACTCGCTGTGACGATAGGGCGCTTGCCTGTCTCGGTGGAGGCGCTGTGCAAGCAGGGGCGACTGTGCGACATTACGGGCGTGGGGGCGACGACTGCGGCTCTGCTCTCGGAGTATATCCTGACGGGAACTAGCCAGAAGCGTAGTTTACTAGAGAGGCGCGTACCGCAGGGGGTTCTCCAGCTTCTCGCTATTCCGGGCATCGGGGTCAAGACGGTTCGTAAGTTGTACCAGCAGGCGGGTGTCGAGAGCCTTGAGGCGTTGGAGAGGGCGGTGCGGCAGGGGACTCTGGGGAGCATAGACACGCGCACGGCGACCTCGCTACGCGCCTACTTCCTGCGCCAGACGCGCCAGCGCCGCGCTCAGGAGGCGTTACCCCTTTTTGCTGAGGAGGGCTTGTTCGCGGAGACCTAAGGCAACGCCCACAAATAAGCGCTCCTTTCTTGCCCGCCCCTTCCCAACCCTACCCC
>CAIJLM010000416.1 GCA_903821495.1 uncultured Chthonomonas sp.
CTTCAACGTGGCGCTAGGCGGAATGAAGGGAATCACCATCGTTCAGGCGTTCCAGTACTGGGCGAAACTGTTCGGAATCGCCGTCCCCTGCTTTATCCTCATGGCTATCTACGGAGGCTATCACTCCAAAGTAACCGACACTATAGAGAACCCCAAGACCGCTCCCCGCCTCTCCAAAGAGACGAAACTGACCTTCAAAGGCAAGGAAGCCGCCCCTGCGAACGCCGTTTCGTTCGCATCTGCGGAGCCGACGACGATAACCTTCCCCAAGGGCGTTATCATTGACAAAATCTCCACATCCCGCAAACCCGATAGGGGCGAAGACAAGATAAGCCCCTCCGACTTCTCTCCCGACCTGCCAAAAACTATTCCCGCCGAGGGACTTACTCTGCCAGCGGGAACTAAGTTGACGCTGACCTCTGTTTCGGTAATGAAAGCGGGCGAAGAGGTTCGCAAAGATGACAAACCGATTCGCACGGGCGCGAAAATCGAATTCGCCTCCGCCCTAGTATCGGGCGCGAAAATCGAGGCGACGCTTGCGGCGAACTCCGCCGTTCCCAACTCGCAAGCCAACAAAAAGTGGGTGGAGCCTTTCGGAACGCTGACCAGCAAGTACAACAACCCTCTGCTCTACACCTACTCGCTCATCATCGCGCTTATCTGCGGGACTGCGGGGCTACCGCATATTCTGGTGCGCTTCTACACGAACCCTGACGGACGCTCCGCAAAGCGCACTACCATGCTCGTTATGGTTCTGCTAGGCTGTTTCTACGTCTTTACGCCGATGTGGGGCGTGCTAGGGCGAAGCCTCCTTCCCGCGCTCTACGCCAACAACACGACGGATAGCGTGGTCATTCGGTTGCCGCTAGGTATGAGCAAGAGTATGCTCGGCTACATACTCTCCGGCATCACAAGCGCAGGCGCGTTCGCCGCGTTTATGTCCACCTTCTCCGGTCTGTTGGTGAGTATGTCCGGCGCGTTGGCGCACGACATCTACGGGCGTATCCTGCGCCCGAAATCCACCCCCGAACAGCGCTTGACGGCGTTCAAAGTCGCAGCGATTGTGTTTGGAGCGGTGGCGATGGGGCTTGGTCTCATGGTGGAGTCGTTCGACATCAATATGATGGTCGGGTGGGCGTTCGCGATAGCGGCGGCATCTTACTTCCCGCTTCTGCTACTCGGCTCGTGGTGGCGCGGTCTCACCGTTCACGGCGCGGCTTCGGGTATGCTGACGGGCGGCTTCCTCTCGCTTGCGGCGATTGTGACCTCCATGCTCCTCGACAAGAAAATCCTGACATGGGAGTTGAGTCCCGTCGTCCGTTCGCTACTAGAGCAACCCGCAATCTGGGGAGTGCCGCTTGCGCTTACGATAATGTTTGTGGTCTCGAAAGCCACCGCAAAGCATATTCCCTCGGATATTCACATCAAAATGCTACGCCTCCACGCGCCCGAAGAGATGGGCGTGTCGAAGGACTACATCGAACACTAGGAAAAATTCGCTATGCCGATGATTACCCCTGAAGACAGAGCCTTCTTTCACGAGAACGGCTACCTGCGCGTTAAAAATCTGGTTCCAAAACCGATGTGCGATGCCGTTATCGAAGCGATATTCGCCTTTCTGGGTATGGACAAAAACGACCCCGCCGACTGGTATCGCCTTCCGCTCACGCCCGGAGGTATGATTGAGATGTATCATCATCAGGCGATGTGGGATATTCGTCAGTATCCGCCCCTGTATCAGATGTTCATGGAGCTACTGGAAGACGAGAAACTCTGGGTAACACTAGACCGCGTGAACATGAAGCCGCCTCAACATCCCGACCACCCCGAATACGACCACAAGGGTTTTATTCACTGGGACGCGGACACCAGAAACCTTGACCGTCCGTTACGGGTGCAGGGGGTTCTCTATCTTGCAGACACCGACGAGAACACGGGGGGCTTCCAGTGCGTGCCCGGCTTTCACAACGACCTACCGGAGTGGATTAAGACGCAACCCGCCGACAGAAACCCGCACGCCCCCGACATGAACGACCTACCGCCCGGACGTAAACTCACGCCGATACCCGGCAAAGCGGGCGACTTTGTGATATGGAACACGTTTCTGGCGCACGGAAACGGGCATAATACCTCCAAAAACCCGCGCCTCGCGCAGTTTGTCTCGATGTACCCTGCGAACGCTATGGGCGATAACGCGAACCGTGAAGAGCGGATAGAGGCGTGGCGAAACCGCGAACCTATCAAAGCGCCCTACTTCTTTGGCGACCCCCGCCGCATTGAGCAGGAGACCTTTCCGGTTCCCGCGCTCACGCCGCTCGGCAAAAAACTGCTCGGTTTGGAGGATTGGGAGTAAGATGGAAGTCCGCCCCGTTACCCTGGAAGGCGTTCGCGCCAAACTCGTTCCCCTTGCGGAAGCACACCTACCCGACCTGCTCTCCGCCGCGCAAAGCCCCCTGATCTGGGCATATATGCCCACGAACCTGCAAACTGAGGGGAGCGTTCAGAAGTGGTATCAGGACGCGCTAAGGGCGCAAGAGGCGGGGACGGAGGTTGTCTTCGCCATTATAGACAAGGAGAAAGGGCGAGCGGTAGGCAGTACGCGCTTCATGGACATCTCCGCGCCCAATCGCGGCTTAGAAATCGGTTGGACGTGGCTCGCGCCGGACGTTTGGCGCACGCGAATAAATACGGAGTGCAAGTATCTCCTTCTAAGACACTGTTTCGAGACTCTTGGCGCGATTCGTGTGCAACTCAAGACCGATAGCCGCAACCTACGCTCTCAAAAAGCGATGGAGCGTCTAGGGGCGGTTCGCGAAGGGGTTCTGCGTCGTCATCGTATTCTTCCAGATGGCTACGTGCGCGATTCCGTCTACTATAGCGTTCTCCCGCAGGAGTGGGCGGAGGTGAAGGCGCGGCTAGAGGCTTATCTCTCCCGATAAGCGGCGCGACAGCGCAGAGGGCGCCTCTCTGTTAGGAAATATCTCCATGCCCGAATTTATACACGGCTTAGAACTAGGGCGACTCTTCTATCAAGAGGTCGTCGCGCCCCTCCTCTCGCGGCATTACCCCGCCCTCAAGGTAAGCGCAGGACTGATAGGCGCGGGTTCCGAGATACTCGGTTTTGATACGCCCATGTCCTCCGACCACGACTGGGGACCCCGCGCTCTTCTGTTTCTTGCGGAGGAGGACTACGCGGCGCATAATAGGGGGGCTAGACGCTCTCTTTTGGCGCGAACTACCCAAAGAGTTTCGAGGCTACTCTACTGACTTCCACTACCCTCCCTCGCCTCCCTCCAACGAAATCGACCATCACATTACGATTTGGACTCTGCGCGGCTACTTTTCGGAGTATCTTGGCGTAGATATTGGCGGCGAGATAGAGTCAGCGGAGTGGCTCACCCTGCCAGAGCAGAAACTACGCACGGTCGTCGAAGGGGCGGTATATCGAGACGATATTGGGCTACAGGCTGTTCGTGATAGGTTCGCCTACTTCCCCGAAGATGTTTGGCTCTACCTTCTGGCTGCGGGGTGGACGCGCATCGGGCAGGAGGAGCATCTTATGGGGCGCGCCGGCTATGTCGGCGATGAGATTGGCTCGGCATTGATTGCAGGGCGGCTTGTGCGAGACCTTATGCGCCTCTGCTTTCTGATGGAGCGGAAATACGCCCCATACTCTAAGTGGTTTGGCACAGCGTTTTCGCGCCTATCGTGTAGTGAAGAACTCACACCCATTTTTCAGCGGACGCTTACGGCGGAGACGTGGCGCGAGCGCGAAACGCATCTTGTCGCCGCCTACGAACTCGTTGTGGAGAGACACAACGCGCTAGGCGTTACAGAGCCTATTCACGCGAAAGCCCATCTGTTCCATGACCGCCCTTTTCAAGTAATCCACCTTTTAGGCGACCTCGCCACCGCTATTCGCGCCAAAATCGTCTGCCCTGAAATAAGGCGACTTGCGGAGCGCCGTATCATTGGTAGCGTTGACCAGTTTAGCGATAGCGTGGATTTGTTGTGTGATAGGGAGAGGCTTATTCAACTTCGTAGCCTGTATAAAATATAAAACACGAAACCAATTCTTGTGATAAGCGTCAATAATAGTAACCCCTTCGCGTAGTTTTAGGGTATGATAATTTTGAGCGCAAGCGCTTATTTCTGTTCATTTTACATTCCTCAGTGTACTCAAAGGAGAACCTAAAATATGAAAAAACAACTTTCGCCTATGACTTCCGCTATTATAGTGGTTGTCGTTGTCGCCATAATCGGAGGCATTTTCTATAGAGCGACAGGCGGTTTGGGGCAGAAGGGCCCGATGGAAGTGGGTAATACTGGACCATTCAGCCCCGGCGGAGCCGCTGTTGGCAAGGGCGGCGCCCCTGTCCCTGGCAAAAAATAGGCTCTGTTCGCTCTGTATTGGGAAGGCTCCTTGTCTCTATTTAGAGTCAAGGAGCCTTTTCTTTGTCACTCGTCAAGGATTCTGCGAACTCAGTCGCGAACTTGTAGCCTGATGAGTAACTAAAACTTTAGGAGGACACAGTAATGCGTCTCTGGACGCTTGCGCTCGCCTGTTGCGCTCTACTCTCGGTAGGGGCTGTGGCGAAGGCGGAAGAGTATAAGTTGACGGCGGATTCGTTTCGCCAAGAGGGAGTTCCGCAAGGAAGCGTGACCTCCTTCAAGTGGAAGGGCAAAATCTATCCGGGAACGGAACAGGACTACTGGATATACGTTCCCAAGCAGTACGATGCTTCCAAGCCCGCCTGCGTGATGGTGTTTTTGGATGGGGGCGGCTTTGTGTCGGAGGGAGGTTTCCGCGCTCCTACCGTCTTCGACAACCTCATAGCGAAGGGGCAGATGCCCGTCACGATTGGCGTTTTTGTCAATCCGGGAGTGGTTCCGCCCTCTCGGCAGGGCGCGTTACCCCGCTACAACCGTAGCCTTGAGTACGACGGACTCGGCGATAGATACGCCAAGTTTTTGATGGAGGAGATACTGCCGGAGGTCGGCAAAAAATACAACCTGACTAAAGACGGAAACGGACGCGCTATCTGCGGGGCGAGTTCGGGCGGCATCTGCGCCTTCACTGCGGCGTGGGAGCGCCCCGACCAGTTCAGCAAGGTGTTTAGCATGATTGGGAGTTTCACCAACCTGCGCGGCAGTCAGGACTACCCCTCCCTCATTCGCAAGATGGAGCCAAAACCGATTCGCGTCTATCTTCAAGAGGGTTCTAACGACCAAGACATCTATTCAGGGAGTTGGTACATCTCCAATCTCGACATGATGTGGGCGCTACGTTACGCCCGTTACGACTATAAGTGGACGCTTGGCGATAGAGGACACGACGGTCAGCAGGGCGCTATGCTTCTACCGGAGGCGCTTCGCTGGTTGTGGCGCGACTACCCAAGCCCGATTAAAACGCCCGTGAATACCCCGCAACCCATTATGAACGTTCTCAAGGACGGAGAGGCGTGGCAAACCGTTGCGGGCGACTATCAGTCCGCCAACGCGCTTGCGAGCGATGGAAAGGGCGATGTCTACTTTGCAGATAACGCGACCCACCGTATCTTGAAGGTGTCGGCGGAGGGTAGCCCCTCGGTGGTTCGCGAGAGTGTGGGCGAAGTGAACGCCCTCGCTGTAGCGCCCGACGGCGCTCTCCTCGTCGCTTACGCCGACAAGCGAGTTGTCTCCTACTCTACGAACGGGCGGGAGCGCGTTGTTGTCAAAGGGATTCCTGTTCGCGACCTAACGGTGAACAGCAAGGGCGAGATATACGCTACAGAGACGCTAGGCGGAAACATCTGGCTCTTCACGGAGTCGGGCAAGAAAAAACTGCTCGATTCGGGCGTTGCGGGAGTGAACCGTCTCGTTCTCACCCCCGACCAGAGTCTGCTTATTGTAGGGCAGACCGCGTTGGGCGGTGGAGCCTATAGAGGCAAGGGGAGTGTCCCGTCCGTCGCCCTCTCGCAAATCCCCATGCTGACCTCGTATCAGATACAGGCGGATAGCTCTCTGGCTTACGCACAGCCCTATTTCGACCTCTCTATGCCTCACGAACAGGGCAAGCATGAGGCGGCGGGTATGGCGGTAGATACGAAGGGCTGGCTCTATGTGACCTCAAACACGGGAGTACAGTACTGCGACCAAGCGGGGCGTGTGAACGGGATTATTGCGAACCCCGATTTCAAACCGACGACGAGCGTCGCTTTCGGGGGCGCGAAACTGGACACCCTCTTCGCGACCGCCGGGAACAGGGTGTATCGGCGCAGAACTCAGGCGAAGGGCGCTCTTCCCTTCCAAGCCCCGATAACGCCCCCGCCCCCGCGACTGTGACGATAGACGGGACGCATAGATGACTACATTCTGGAGCCAACTCGTGGAGCAGATACACGCCACGAGTTGGGCGGAGGCTATCGGAGCGATAACGGCGCTGATTAGCGTGTGGCTCTGCCTTACCGCCCAGTTGAACACCTGGATTTGGGGCATTGTAAGCGTAATTGCGTATGGGGTCTTCTATTGGCAGTCCCGATACTACGCGAACGCTTGGTTGCAGATAGCCTACTACCTGCCTATCTCTTTCTATGGCTGGTGGGCGTGGTTACGGCAGGGACCAAAGCATCAGAACGACCTACCCGTAAGGAATCTCAAAGGCGGGGTTCACGCGCTCTACTGGCTGGCGACGCTCCCCCTTTCAGCTCTGATTGTGTACTACTTGATGAGGACAGACGACGTTAGCGCCTTATGGGACGGCGTAACGACAGGGCTTTCCATTGTGGCGCAGTATATGCAGACGCGCAAGTGGCTTCCGAACTGGTATATGTGGGTCGTGGCGGATGCAATTTACGTGGCTTTGTTATCATCGCAACATCACTACTTAACAGCGATTGTAAACGCTGTTTTTACAATAATGTGCGTGCGCGGGTATCGAGAGTGGGTAAAGTTGATGCACGAGGGAAAGGCGCATGGTTAGGCTAAAAAGAGAGGTGACTACTCAGGCTAGGCAATACGCCCTAGCCCCTAACCCCCTTCCCAAAATGGGTTCAGGGCGGACAGGCAAGGGTTTGAGATAGAGAAACTGGAAATTGGGAGCGAATTACGCTACTACAGCCACCCCTTCCCAACCCACCCGTTATTCTTGAAGTCGCCGATGAACTCCTTTTTCTTGGTATCTACCGAGATGACCGGGTCTTGGGAAGCCTCAAAAGAGAGCCCTTGCCGGTTGATATGTTCAAATTGGGCGTCTCTATCGGGATGGTTCGCCCCCTCAAGCGTCTTGCGGTTGGGCTGTCTCCTATATCCGATACGCTCTAATAGCGGACCCACCGTTCGCGCCGAGAGAGTGTGACCTAACTCTCTAAGAGCCGTCGCCAGTTTGGCGTGGCTTTTAGAGACCCAGCGTAGCGGGCGCATAGGGTCTCCCATCGTTGCGGGTTCCAGCAGGGCGTTGAGCGCGTCGAGGAGAGCAGGGTCTTTCTGAGTGACACTCGGACGCCCGCCGCCAGGGCGGCGCACCTCCCCGACAAGCCCCTCCAGATACGCTAAATCTTTGAGAGCGCGCCCAAGAGTGCTTCGCGCTATGCCTGTCGCTCGGCTAACGACTAAGATGCCGCCAAAACCGTAGGCTTGGACTTCACTCGCCGCAAAGAGGCGACGTTGTCTCTCATTGAGGTGAGGGCGAAC
>CAIJLM010000417.1 GCA_903821495.1 uncultured Chthonomonas sp.
CGTTGTCCGCGACATGGCAAGCCGCGACGATGACGGGTTCCCCGGTAGCATCCAATCTCAATAAGACGGCGAATGCTTAGTTGGAACTCGCGGCGAAGGTCTCCCTCAACACGAAAGTCGCGCTCAATGATTTCACGGATTCGACCTACTTCCGATTCCGTTAGTTCGCGCACTCGCGTCGAGAGGTTTATACCTGCTTGTGTAAGAATCTTACGGGCGCTGGTGAGACCAATGCCGTAGATGTAGGTGAGCGCGTATTCAATGCGCTTGTCGCGTGGTAAATCCACGCCTGCAACACGTGCCAAACCTAGCCTCCTTTGTCGAACAGAGCCAGCGTTCCGTTTGAACGCCGCCTCCACAGGGGACTTAGCCCTGTCGTTGTTTGTGCTTGGGGTTGGAGCAGATAACGCGAACCACCCCTTCACGTTTGATGACCTTGCACTTGTCACACATCTTCTTTACGGATGCGCGTACTTTCATGCGCTTATCTCCTCTCTCTCCCGTCTTCGCTGTTGCAAAGAGGGAAATCTCGCATTTTGACCGGACAACGCGGGTTGAGCGCGTCTCCAGACACGTAAAACGGGTTAGCGCAGAAAAAACAGCCTTCTGCGCTTCCCGAAAAAGGGAAATAGGAACAGAGCCGTTAGGACTTGTAGCGGTAGCGGATACGTCCGCGCTCTAAGTCGTAGGGCGAGAGCTCCACAAGAACCTTGTCGCCGGGCAGAATGCGGATATAGTTCTGGCGCATCTTTCCAGAGACGTGGGCTAACACCAATTTGGTGGTCTCTCCCACTGGAATTTGGACGCGGAACATAGCGTTCGGCAGGGATTCCGTGATGAAACCCTCTACCTCAATCGCCTCTTCCTTGCCACTATCCGCCGCGGGCTTCGCCTGTTTGGGGCCCGCGCTAACGGTAGGGGCGGGACGGGGCCCTCTATTTACAGGGCGACCTCCGCCTCTTCCATAGTTTCCGCCGGGTTTCTTAGGTGGTGGCATCTATTCTCCGTTCGTTAAAATCTCGGTTCCGCTTATCGTCACGGCAACCGTATGTTCAAAATGGGCGGACAAACTGCCGTCCGCCGTCACAATCGTCCACTTATCATCAAGGACAGATATGTCGCGCTTTCCAGCGTTTAGCATAGGCTCTATGGCGAGGGTCATTCCCGCTTGAATGGGGGTTCCCTTGCCGCGCCGACCATAGTTCGGAATCTGCAACCCTTCGTGTAGGGTTTTGCCGACTCCGTGTCCGGTCAGTTCGCGCACTACCGAAAATCCGTGCGACTCGGCGTAGCGCTGAATCGCCCAGCCTATGTCGCCGATACGATGTCCACGTCGCGCCTCCCCAATCCCTTTGAAGAGCGAAGCGTGCGTCACTTGCAGAAGCTTCTGCGCGATGGGCGATACGTCTCCCACTGGAAACGTCCACGCGCTATCGGCTATCCAGCCATCTAACTCCACGCCGCAATCTATCGTAACGATGTCGCCTTCGCGGAGAGCGATGTCGCTCGGAACACCGTGTACTATCTGCGTATTTACGGAGATGCACGTCCACGCAGGGAAGGGCGGGTGTCCGCTCGGCGCATACCCCAAAAAGGGGGAGGAGCCTCCGCTATCCGAAATTATCTGACTAGCGATGTCTTCGAGTTTCGCGGTAGTCACTCCGGGCGCGATGGCGCAACCCGCAGTGTGTATCGCTTTATGAACAACGCGCCCCGCTTGTCGCATTTTTTCAATTTCGGCGCGAGTTTTCAGATGTGCCATTGCCAGCCTTCCAAAAGCGCCACTATCTGCCCGAAAACTGTTTCAGGCTCCCTAGAAGCGTCTACCGTGCGAAGCAGCCCTGAAGTCTCGTAATAGTCTACCAGAGGCGCGGTCTTTTCGTTGTAGACATCCAAGCGTCTTTTCACGATAACAGGGTCGTCGTCGGGTCTCTGCTCCAGTTGCGCCCCGCACTCATCGCATAGCCCCGGCTGTAGCGGAGGGTTATACTCAATGTGGTACGTGGCGTTATCTACCGGACAGACGCGCCTTCCGCTAAACCGTTTTACAATATCGTCTATGGGCGCGGCGAGGTTCAGAACGGCGTTTAGGCGTAACTTCTCTTCTGCAAGAAACCTATTTAGCGTCTCCGCTTGCGGAATAGTGCGCGGAAACCCGTCTAGCAGAAATCCTGTCGCGCAGTCCGGTTCGTGTATCCTCTGTCGCACCGCTTCAATAACCACATCGTCGGGGACGTACTCCCCCTTGTCGATGCGATACCGCTGAATGCGTCTGCCGAACTCAGTTCCACGCGCCACAGCGTCGCGAAACATCGCCCCTGTAGAGATATGCGGTATCCCGTAGTGCAAGGAGATGCGCGACGCTTGCGTCCCTTTTCCCACGCCGGGGGGGCCCAGTAGTACAAGTATCATCGGTCAACGCCTTTGCTACGTGCAGATTCTGAGAATGCCCTAGCGATTCGCTTTTTTGATAAAGCCTTCATAGTCGCGCATGAGCAACTGGGCTTCTATCGCTTGCATGGTCTCAATCGCTACTCCAACCACGATGAGGAGGGAGGTTCCTCCAATCAACTGGAAGGACTGTAGTTTTGAAAGGTTGGGGACTACCCAGTAGACCACATACTGCACAATAGCGACACCCGCTAGGAAGATAGCGCCTGCAAACGTAATACGCGAGATAACTCTGTCCAGATACTCATGGGTCGCTTTACCGGGGCGAATGCCGGGAATGTAGTTTCCGTACTTCTTGAGGTTTTCCGCCATCTCCGAAACGTTCATCACGACAGAGGTGTAGAAGTAGGTGAATACAACAATCAGCAGAGCGTAGATAAGAGTTGGGATGGGTAGTTCAAGAGGTCCTACCGACCAGAGGCTACCGGGCCCCATAAATTGCGCCCTGTCTTTCAGCCACCCTATTACGCCTTCGCCCGGTCTTACAGGGATGAGGTTGAGGATAGTGGTGGGGAAGAGCATAAGCGAGATGGCGAAGATGATAGGGATAACGCCCGCGCTGTTGACCTTAATAGGAAGGAAGGAGGCGGAGGCTTGCGTTTGGCGCATACCGATAACGCGCTTGGCGTGGGCTATCGGAATACGGCGCGTCCCCTGCGTGATGAAGACAACTGCGTAGATGGTTCCCACAAATATCGCCATAAGCAGAACGGCGTGGATGGGGTAGATGTTTCGCGCTTTTATCTGCGTAACCACGTTTTGCAGTTGGAAGGGCAAACTGAGCATGATACCCGCGAAGATGATGAGCGAAACGCCGTTGCCTACGCCGTTTTGCGTCACCTGTTCGCCAAGCCAGAGTAGAAGCGTGGAGCCTGCCGTCAGAACGATAACGATTTGCAACGCCTGCGGTACACCTAGATGCGCGCCGCTATTGTTGAACATGATGGTCATGCTGAGGGCTTGAATGGAGGCGAAGAGGATGGTGAGTTTGCGCGTGATGCCCGCGATTCGCTTGCGCCCGCCCTCGCCTTCCTTCTGCATGGCTTCCAGTTGCGGTATGGCGAAGGTCATCATCTGCATAATGATAGATGCGTTGATGTAGGGTCCTATGCCCATCGCGAAGATGGACATACGGCGGAGAGCGCCTCCTGAGAAGACATCCACGAGTCCCAGTAGACCGCCGGCTTGTCCGCCAAGTATGTTGGCGAGCTTGTCGTGGTCAATTCCCGGTACAGGGATGTGCGCCCCCAAAGCGAACACAGCGAAGGCTCCGAGAACGAATAGAATTCGTTTTCGGAGTTCGGGTATCGCTAACGCTTTTACAATCGCATCTAACATTGTCTGGTACTACCTTCTGATGGGGACGACCTCGGTGGTTCCGCCCGCCGCTTCGATTTTGGCTATTGCGCTTGCGCTGAACTTGTGCGCCTTGACGTTGAGTTTGACGGTCAGTTCGCCGTCGCCCAGAATCTTGATACCCGCAAACAGGTCGCGAACGACTCCGGTTGAGAGCAGAATTTCGGGGCTAACTTCCGAGCCAGAGGCAAACGCCTCTTCCAGTTTGTTGAGGTTGACGAGGGCGTAGACCTTTTTCGTCACCGATTTGAACTGAGAGGGGTTGCGGTGTCGGGTTCCGCGATAGAGGGGAAGTCTCTGGTGGAGGGGGGTCTGTCCGCCCTCAAATCCTTGTCGAGATTGCCCTCTCGCCTTATCGCCCTTGTGTCCGCGTGTGCTAGTCTTACCATGCCCTGAGCCGATTCCGCGCCCAAGTCGCTTTACGCGATGGGTGGAACCCTCGGAGGGCTTTAGATTATGCAGTCCTTCACTCATGGTATTCTCTCTACTCCTCGTTGACGGTTTCTACCACGACGAGGTGATTTATCTTGTGGAGCATACCGCGAATTGCACGGGTATCCTCACGCACCACGCTCTGGTGTAGTTTTTTGAAGCCAAGGGTTCGCACCGTGTCTTTGTGTCTTTGCGAATAGCCGATGGCGCTGTGGCGCAGGGTGATTTTCAGTTTAGCCGACATGAGACTCCTCCACTCTGCTTATCCAGGGGCACATCTCTTCAACGGACTGTCCGCGGAGCGTGGAGACATTACCTACACGCTTCATCTGCCTTAGAGCCTCAAAGGTCGCCCAGCAGATATTGACGGAGTTGTTGGAGCCGAGGGATTTGCCGAGAACGTCGTGAACTCCGGCGAGTTCAAGGATGGTTCTCATGCTACTTCCCGCCACAATACCGGTTCCTGCGGAGGCGGGCTTGAGCATAATGCGCGCCGCGCCCTCTTTCACAAAAATCTCATGGGTGAGGGTTCCGCCGATGGTGGGCACTTCAATCATGTTCTTTTTCGCCGCTTCGATACCCTTGCGGATAGCGTCCGGTATAGCGCGGGCTTTGCCGAGTCCAGCGCCTACGTGACCGTTACGGTCTCCGACCACGACGAGGGCGCTCCAGCTCATGGTGCGTCCGCCTTTGGTGGTCTTCTGGCATTTGTTCGTTTTTACTACACGCTCTTCGAGGTTGAGCGTGTCGGGATTTATCTTCGCCAATGGAAGCTCCTTCTAAAATTGCAAGCCGCCTTCGCGAGCGCTGTCCGCCAGCGCTTGCACGCGACCATGATAGAGATAGCCGCCGCGGTCAAAGACGACGGTATTGATGCCTTCTGCGAGGGCGCGTTCCGCGACCAGCTTCCCGACGGCTTTCGCCGCTTCTAGGTTGCCGCCTGTTTTCAGGCTTTCGCGCAGGGCGGGGTCTACGGAACACGCGGAGACGAGAGTGTGACCTCTTACATCGTCTATCACTTGCGCGTAAATATGTTGTGTGCTACGGTATACGTTGAGGCGCGGTCTGCTAGGCGTTCCAGTCACCTTAGAGCGGATGCGCGTGCGGCGTTTTTCGCGTAGCCTCTGCTTCTCTTGAAATTTCATCAGTTTCCTCTCACGTTGGATTGCCGACCCAACGCGGCTTATTGGGCGTATCGCTTTAATTCTGCGACACGCAAACACGTCATTATACCACAAAAAGGGCTTCTCCCAAAGGGGAGGGCGCGATTCTTTTTGAGGCGATTTAGCCCCTCCTTGTCTAAAGGACAGGGAGGGGCGAGCATTAGTTGCGTAAGAAGCCTATTACTTCTTCTTACCGCCCTTGCCGCTGGCTTTTCCTTGCTTACGGCGCACAACTTCGCCCTTATAGCGTATGCCTTTACCTTTGTAGGGTTCGGGTTTGCGGAGTTTGCGAATTTCGGCGGCGGTCTGCCCGATACGCTCCTTGTCGATTCCCGTTATGGTGATGACAGGGTTGCGGCTTTGGGGGTCGTTGGCGACTGCGAAGGCGATACCTTCGCGGGGCAACACCTCAATGGCATGGGAGAAGCCTACGGTGAGACGAAGGAGTTTCCCCTGCACTTCTGCGCGGAAACCGACTCCTTGAATCTCCAACTGGCGCACATAGCCGTTGCTTACGCCCTCTACCATATTGGCGACGAGGGTGCGAGAAAGACCGTGCAGAGAGCGATGCTCTTTGCTTTCGGAGGGGCGCTGAACCGTAGCGGTTTCGTTCTCAACGACGATACTTAAATCGGCATGAATGTAGCGCGTGAGCGTTCCTTTGGGGCCCGTTACAGTCACCACTCCGTCGTCAGCGCGAGAGAGTTCTACGCCTTTCGGGAGGATGATAGGGCGACGTCCAATACGAGACATGGTACAACCTTTCACTAGGAAAGCCTTAACGTGACCTCCGCATCGCTTTGGGCGATTGCGGGTCTATCAGGCGAGTAAAAAACGGGCGCGTCCTCCCCGTTTGAGGGGGAGGAGCGTTCTCCACGCTACCTTAGTAGATGAAGCAGATGACTTCGCCGCCAACGCCACGTCTTCGGGCTTCTTTGTCGGTCATCATACCTTGCGAGGTGGAGATGATAGCGATGCCCAAGCCGCGCAGAACGCGGGGCAGTTTTTCGTGGGTGCAGTAGATACGTAGTCCGGGCTTGCTGACGCGACGAAGGGTGGTAAGCACTTTTTCGCGGCGAGCGCCGTATTTGAGTTGTATCTTGAGCTTGTTGCAAGGCTTGCTTTCGATAACATCGAAGCCTTTCAAGAAGCCTTCGCGGTGTAAAATTTTGACGACTTCTAGTTTCTGTTTCGAGAAACTGAGTTCCAGAGAGTCGTGATTCGCGCTGTTTGCGTTACGAATGCGTGTCAGCAGGTCGGCGATAGGGTCTGTTACGAATGACATTTTCTTTTATTCTCCTACCAGCTCGACTTCGTCACGCCGGGTATAAGCCCTTTGTGCGACATTTCACGGAAACAGATACGGCAGATGCCGAATTTGCGAAGCACGGCGCGGGGGCGACCGCAGATGTTACAGCGGGTGTAGGCGCGCACTTTGTACTTAGGCGTTTTTTGCGATTTTTCAATCAGACACTGTTTTGCCAAAAGGTTTTCCTCCAATGGATAGGTCGGGGATGGCTCCCCTGTCGTGGGGAGAGAGGTATTTCTCTCTCCACGCCAAGAATCTCGCGGGCTAATGTTCGCCCGCTTCGCGCTCCTTCTTGTGGTTCGCGATAATCTCCTGCGCGAGTTGCGCGGGAATCTCTTCGTAGTGCGAGAGTTGCGTTTTGAAAGTTCCGCGTCCCCGTGATAGGGAGCGTAAATCTATCGCATAGCGCAACATCTCAGCGCTAGGAACGTTCGCTTTCAGCGCGGTCTTGCCGTCGCCGAGAGTGTCTGTTCCTATGATGCGTCCTCTTTTGTTGGTGAGGTCGCTCATAATGTCGCCCATCATACTATCAGGGACAACAACTTCCACCTGTGTTACGGGTTCAAGAAGAACGGGTTGCGCCTTCTCGGCTACCGCGTGAAACCCGTTGATACCCGCCATAATGAAGGCGGCTTCCGACGAGTCTACGTTATGGTACGAGCCATCGTAACAGGTGGCTTTAATATCTATGACGGGGTAGCC
>CAIJLM010000418.1 GCA_903821495.1 uncultured Chthonomonas sp.
CATCATAGGCTTTAACAGCGAGTCGCCTGACGGTCATTTCCGCAAAGCGGACGGGACAGCGGACGCCTCCAAGTATCTGACGGCAGGACGGCTTATCTTTAATCAGATTCTGCCCGACCGCCTCAAATACAGTGCGAAGTATATGCACAAAACGCAGACGAAGAAAGCCATATCCGAGTGTATTTCGGATGTATACGAGCATCACGGTAAAGAGACGACCATTAAGTTCTTGGACGAACTCAAAGAGATAGGCTTCACCTACGCCATGCGCGCGGGTATCACTATCGCCATGACGGATATGGCGGTTCCCGGTAAGCGCGACTCCATTATCGCCGACGCTGAGGATGATGTTAAGAAGATTAACCGCCAGTACAATCGCGGTCTACTCTCTAGCATGGAGCGTAAAGACAGGGTTCTCAACCTCTGGCTTCGCGCTTCGGAAGATGTCGCCGACGCGATTATGGATGGAATTGACCAGTACAACCCCATCTATATCATCACCGATAGCGGCGCGCGCGGCTCTAAAAAACAGCTCACGCAACTTTCGGGTATGCGCGGTTTGATGACCGACCCGCACGGCAACTTGATTGAAGACCTACCCATCAAGTCCAACTTCCACGAAGGCTTGAAGGTTCTTGAGTTCTTCATCTCGACGCACGGAGCGAGAAAAGGAATGGCGGACACCGCCCTCCGAACCGCAGACGCGGGCTACCTTACCCGCCGACTTGTGGACGTGGCGCAAGATGTGATTATCCGAGACCACGACTGCTCTACCACGCATGGCGTTCAGATTCAAGAGATTCTTGAGGGCGGCGACATTCTCGAAAAACTGAGCGAACGGTGTCGCGGACGCTACTCTCTGGACGGTATCTCCAACCCTATCACTGGGGAGGTTCTTGTTCCCGTCAATGAAGAGGTTAGCGACGCGGTTGCCCGTGAACTCGACGTGTTCCGTATCGCGCTAGACAATATCGTCTCTATTGAGACGGGCGAAGTCTACCTGAAAAAGGGCGAGGCGTGTACCACTACCGAAGCGGAGGCTATCGTAGCGAAGACGGTTCGTCGTGCAAGTTCGCACCGTAAAGACAAAGCGGCGCATAACATCTACGACATCACCTCCTCCATGCGGATACAGGTTCGCTCGGTTCTTACCTGCGAACTCCGACAAGGGGTCTGCGCCAAGTGTTATGGGCGTGACCTCGCTTCGGGGCGGCTGGTAGATATTGGCGTGGCGGTTGGCATCATCGCCGCACAGTCTATTGGCGAACCCGGAACTCAGTTGACCATGCGTACCTTCCACACGGGAGGCGTTGCAGGCAAGTACCTAACAGGCGTCGCCAACGTCAAGCAGGGACGACAAAGGGCGCTCCGCGAACTTCACGACGACATCCGAAAGGGTATCGTCGACTTTGGAGACGCAGAGGGTTCCGAACGTGAGCGCGTCCGCTCTATCCAGAGCGTCCTCAAGGTTCTTGAAGACCAAGTGAGCGGTCTTCTGCGCGTCGTAGAACTCTTCGAGTCGCGCAAACCTAAAGGGCAGGCGATTATCACGGAACACGCGGGCATCATCTCCGCTATTGAAGCGAAGGGGTTGCGAAACGTTGTTATCCACTCGCCTATCGAACTGACCGAAGCGCACGGTACGACAGGACTAGGCAACGACGCTATCGCGGCGGAGGACATTCTTGACCCCAGCGGCGAGGCGATTGTGAAAGCCGGAGACCATATCAAGGACACCGACCTTCGCAAAATCCTCAAGGCGGGTATCAAGGACATCTTCTTGCGACGCGCCTATCTGGTTCCTTATCGTGGAGACCTGCAGATTGAGGAAGGGCAGGAGGTTCTTCCCGGCGACAGCCTGACAGAGGGACCCCTCGACCCCGTGAAGGTTTTGGAACTGAAAGGTATTCGCGGCGTGCAGGAGTACCTTGTCCGCGAAATCCAGAGCGTCTACAAGGGTCATGCGGGGCAGGACATCAACGACAAGCATATTGAGGTTATCGTCCGCCAGATGCTCCGAAAGCGCAAGGTTCGCAACACGGGCGGAAGCCGATTCCTTCCCGGTCAAATCGTAGATAAGTTCGTCTTTGAGGACGAGAACACCCGCGTTCGCAGACAGGGCGGGGTGGAAGCGACCGCCGACTGGGTGCTACTCGGTATCACGGAAGCCTCTCTCGCAACGGAGAGTTTCCTCTCCGCCGCGTCGTTCCAAAAAACGACGAGAGTGCTTACGGAAGCCTCCGTTCGCGGTAAGAAGGACGAACTGCTGGGGCTGAAGGAGAACGTCATCATCGGGCGGCTCATTCCGGCGGGTACGGGACTCCCCTACTACCGAAGCCTTGAGCTGGCGAAACCGGATGGATCGCCGCTTATCGCCGATATTCCGCGCCGACCTGACGTGGAAGAGCGCGTGATAGAGGTGCCGGAGAGTATGCTTCCCACCCAACCCAAAATAGAGCCAGAAGAGCTACTGCCGCTTGGCGACTTCGAGTCGGACGACATTGACCTCGACGCGGAGGACGCGGAAGAGGATTTTGGCGCTCTGCTTCAGCGCTTCTCCACTATCGGCGAAGATACCGACATTGAGGCGACGGACGAAGAGGTATAACCTCCCGTAGCCATAGCATAAAAGAAGCCCCTGCATTTTTGCAGGGGCTTCTTTCATTGTTGGGGATAAAGCCCTCACAGAATTAAGCCAATCTCTCCTATCCTACTCCGATAACGCACATGGTCTCGATGTACGCGCTCAAGAACGCGCCACTCAACGCTTTTCCATCTCCTGCTTGGTTGCGATTGGCACATAGCCGACTTCCAACCCTTTGGGCGGCTTCACTATCTGAGCCGGGTCGAGGTTCGCCAGCTTCCCTACCGTTGGCGGTGGCAGGTAGTTCCTGTCTTTGCGCCAAGCGCGGTGTATCATCTCTACCTTCTTCTGCATACGCTCCCGCTCTGCATCGGTCAAATCGGCGTTCAGCAGAGCGGGTTGGTCTGCAAACCTATACCAGTAGTAGGTGACAACGCTACCGTCGCCCAGCCGAGCCTTGAACGGACCTGCGACGGGTCCTGGCTTTTTCCAACTACTCTTCACATCGTCAGGAGTGGTATAGGCTCCCTCACTCTGCTCAACGGGGCGCTCCCACTTCAACTGCTGCAGCCCTGTATCCGTAGGAACCGTCTCCGGCGCTACAGGCTCCCATATCTCCTGCCCGTTGCGGGTGTCCTTTTCCAGGTGAAAGTACTCCGGTAGGGTCGCGAGTCGCCCGTCCTTCGTGACTGTTTTCGTTGTATTCGTGTAGTTCCATTGATAGCCGAAGGTTTTCGGATTGATGGCGCTAGGCGTGGCGAAGGCGTTCCATGCAATAGGCGTCTTTTTCTCTTTGTTGTCCGCTTCCGTAGAGCGTATCTCCCATGTTGCGTGTCCGCCTCGGCTAAAGGTGCGAATATGCGCTCCTTTAGGTTCGATAACGCCGCTACTAGGCGCTCCTCCAGCGAACCATGCTTCCACCGAGTCCCATAGCGCAGTGTTGTTGTAGGCGCTATCCTGATGCACTAGCGCAGAAACATCGTCGGAGTTACGCGGGAAAGAGGTGGGGGCGATTCGAGCGTAGGAATCCCCTTTGGAGTCTTTGGCGATTCGGCACGGGATGTACTGCGTCTCCATCTGCACGGCTCGGTTGGGGTCTACAGGGCGGCTATCGAGAAGTTTCCCAGAGAGCCGCGACTCTTTCAAACTGGCTCCCGACCAGAAATAGGGCGTAAAGAAGGCGACAGGTCCCTTAAAGTTTGCGGTGTTTAGGAAGAGTGTCCAAGAGTGATTGCCTGTGGGAACGTTTTTTCCATTGGTGACGGGCTTAGGCTCCGTGAGCGGAAGCTTAAAGTACCCGTAGCCGAACATCTCTCCGCAAGTTCCCTGCTTCAGGTTCAAGCCATCTATGGGGAACAGGAGCCAGGGGCTTAGTTGCGCTACGCCGTACACTCCTCGCGGTTGCTCCCACGTACCCCACCCATGCGCGGGTCCATTGGCGATGTCGGAGAAGTTCGGACCTACGCCGCCCATAATGAACTTAGGCGTTGTGGTGGGAAAGCGCGTATCCGTCCACCAGCCTAACCCGCCTTCCACATCGGAGTACATATCTTTGGGTGCTTCTCCGTCGTACTGGGCGAACATCCACGTACCCGGAAGTCCGGTTTGGAAGCGATGACCCGGATAGGTCTTCAAGAGGGGCCAGGCGGCGATATACATAGAGTAGCCCGCGTTGTAGGTTCTCTCGACCTTTTCGGCGATAGGAATAATGAGATAGCCCGCCATATACTCGTTTTGCGCTACGCAAGGTCGCGGAAAGAATAACAGCGCTACAAGGATTAGCGGTAGATGCCAACGCCCTGACAGACCGCTAAAAGTAATTTTTACTGAGTTCAAGCAAATACCTCTCTCACTACATTGCCGCCGTTCACGGTGGCGCGTTCTTCGCGCCCGTTTTGGCGGTAGGTCAGCAGACGATGGTTCAGCCCCATGAGGTGTAGTATCGTCGCGTGGAAGTCGTTGACGTGTATCGGATGCTCTTCGGCGCGTAGCCCTACCTCGTCTGTAGAGCCGATAACCTGCCCGCCTTTCACACCTCCCCCCGCCATAAACATTGTGAAGCCCCAAGGGTTGTGGTCGCGCCCGTCCTTGCCCTCGGTCATGGGCGTTCGCCCGAACTCGCCGCCCCAGATAACGAGCGTGTCCTGCAACATCCCGCGCTGTTTCAAATCGGCGATAAGCCCCGCGACAGGCTTATCCGATATTTTACACATCTTCTTGTGGTTGCCCTCAATGTCCGAGTGCGCGTCCCACTGGCTCCCTGTGCCGCAGTAGAGTTGCACGAAGCGGGTTCCGCGCTCCACGAGCCGACGCGCCATCAGGCAGTTTTTGCCGAATTTCGCGGTAGCGGGTTCGTCTAGCCCGTACAGTTTCCGAACGCTCTCCGGCTCTTTTGAGATGTCTATAGCGGTAGGCGCGGAGGTCTGCATCTGAAAGGCGAGTTCGTAGGCGCGAATACGCGCTTCAAGCTCGCTATCGTCCTGCCGACTCTTGCCGTACTGCCGATTCATCTCCGTCAGAAAGTCCAGTTTGTTTTTTTGTTGCGCCTCGCCTATTGTATTCGGGGGCTTGAGCGCGAGAATGGGGTTGCCGTCGGGACGAAACTGTGTTCCCTGATAGGCGGCGGGCAGGAACCCGCTCGACCAGTTTTTCGGTCCCCCTATCGGCTCCCGCTCGTCCAGCAGAACCACGAAAGTAGGCAGGTTGTTGTTCGCCGCGCCCAGCCCGTACTGCACCCACGAACCCAACGACGGACGACCACTCAGCACCGCGCCCGTGTTCATCTGCCCCACCCCGCCCACATGGTTCAGCCCGTCCGCCCAACACGAGCGCAAAACGGTCATGTCGTCCACGTGTTCGGCGATATTCGGATACCAGTCAGAGACCCATAGACCGCTCTTTCCGTGCTGTTTGAACGTGCGTTTCGAGGGCAGAAGCGCGTTTTCCGCCGTCCCCATCGCGGTTATCGGGCGACCATAAGAGGGCGGTAAGGGCTGTCCGGCGAGTCGTTGGAGCGCGGGCTTGGGGTCGAACAGGTCAATGTGACTCGGACC
>CAIJLM010000419.1 GCA_903821495.1 uncultured Chthonomonas sp.
CTATACGTTCCCAGAAGACAAGGTGGCGGAACTAACCCGTCGTCTTCCGGGATGTTATGTTGATTATTGGGATTCTTAAATTGGCGGATGATTTTGTCCCGTTCAAAATCGAAGAAGCGGGTGTGAAAAGCGTATCAGTGGGGGATCTCAGGGGAGCCGTCTCACTCAGACGACCTTTAGAGGAGTTTGCGAGCCTTTTTCAGAGCAGGCGTTCGCCCCTCGCCGTTTGGGGGAGGTTGAGGGAAGGGGCGAAGAGTAATTTGTGAATTTCTCGCTGTTGGCTAGGCGCGGAGATATATCTTCTGCCTAGCCAAGAAGCGAAGGAGAAGCCACTTCAACGCGAGAACGCTGGCGGCGAACAGAATAGGTTGCCAGTAGGGAGCGTGCGCCAACGCGCCGCCGAAGAGGTTCTTTGCAATTTCGTCAAAGTTCACGACGGCTTGCATGAGGTAGATGGTCAGCGGGTTCACGCCTATCACCACGAAGAAGAGAGTCCAGCGACGATAGCCCTTCACGTCTATGAGCCAGTAGAAAAGAGCCAGAAGTAGTAGGCTTCCCCCGCCCGCAACGAGAACGTAAGAGCTAGTCCATATTTTCTTGATAATGGGAAACCAGTGACCCCACATATAGCCCCCCGCCACTAGAGCTAATCCGGCAAGAAATAGCCCTTTCGCTTTGCGTTCCGGCGCGGTCTCCGAGCGTAGCCACTGACCCGCGAGGACTCCTAATAGCGCCGTCGCTATGGCGGGGATGGTGGAGAATAGCCCTTCCGGGTCGCCATAAGAGGTGTAGAGTTGTCCGGGTTTGAAGAGGACGCGGTCAATATAGTTCGCGAGGTTTCCGGTCTGGGTCATGCTACCTAGCGTAGCGCCCGGCACAGGAATCCAAGACATCATCGCCCAGTACGCGAGAAGCAAGGCGACAATAACGCCAACCTGATGCTTCGGGCGCGGCGCGTAGAGCAGAATGAGCGCTCCCCCTCCGAAGCCAAGCGCTTGCCGCTGAAGCACGCCCATTATGCGGAGGTGGTCTAAGCCCTTAAACTTGAGCAGTCCGCAGTAGATTAGCCCCAAAAAGAAGAGAAGAGCGGTGCGCCGCAGTATATTGAGGACGAGTTGTCGCCGCGTCTCCCCTTTTTCCATGCGTTTCGCTATTGAAAAGGGGAGCGAAACGCCCGCGATGAAGAGAAACAGCGGGAATATCATATCATATCGTAGAAGTGGAATCCCTCCCACTCGACATGACTCGTAAAAAATTCGCTAACCTGCTTCAGCATCGGGTTATGGGGCTTTTCCAGAATGCCGCTGATTAAGTCCTCGCCTCCAATAATCCAGAACATATTGAAGCCGCGTAGCGCGTCTAGCGAGAGCAACCTCTGCGATGCGACGCCACTTTTCGGCGCTTCGTCCGCGCTCTTGACATTCGGCATTATGCTGTCCCTTTTGTGAGGTGCGGTTCGTTCGCCGCCTGTTGCGCGGCGGCGTTACGATACGCGGCGAGCGCCTCGGATACGTCCCCATCCTCTTGAATAACCCCTCTGTTTAGCCACAACACCCGCGTCGCTACGCGCTCAACGACATGGAGGTCGTGCGAAACGAATACGATGGTTTTACCCTCCTGTTGAAGCTCCTCGATTTTGCGGAAGCACTTGTTTTGAAACGCCTCGTCTCCTACCGCAAGCACTTCGTCTACAAGAATAACGTCGGGTTCGGTGTTGATGGCGATAGCGAAGCCTAAGCGTAGTTTCGCGCCTTCGTTCCAAGTGTGCATGACGGTATCAATCTTCTCTTCCAACTCCGCGAAAGCGATAATTTCGTCCTGCTTGCTATCCAGTTGGGCGCGTGTCAAGCCTAAGAGGGAGCCGTAGAAGTAGATGTTTTCCAGACCGTTAAGTTCCGGGTGGAAGCCCGCGCCCAGAGCGAGCAGGGGGGCGAGACGCGCAGTTTCGCCCTCCCGGTTGTAGAGGTTGGCGGTTCCGCTTGTCGCTTTGTAGACACGCGCCAGTATACTGAGGAGCGTAGACTTTCCAGAGCCGTTCCAGCCGATGACCGCAAGCGTTTCGCCATGCGGAACCGTGAAGGAGATGTTATCGAGCGCGGTCAGGAGTTTTACCTCTGAACCGCGCTTGATTCCGCTCATCAGAGCGCCCTTGAGGGAGCGAGAGTAGTGTTTTTGCTTAAACCGTTTGGTTAGGTTTTCGACCACAATCGCGTGGGGAAATTCGCTCATGCCTATAGGTTTTCCACAATGAAGTCGGTCAGCATAGCGAAGAGATGACCGGAGGCTCCCTCTATTCCGTGATGCTTTCCGGGGTAGTACATCGCGCGGAACTGCTTTCCGCTCTTCTGGAACTCCTGCGCGAGTCGCGCCGAATTCTGGAAGTGAACGTTATCGTCCGCCGTGCCATGCACCAGCATATAGCGCCCCTTCAGTCTGTCCGCCATATTGATAGACGCAGACTCTTCGTAGCCTTTGGGGTTGTCTACGGGGCGCCGCATATAGCGCTCGGTGTAGATGCTATCGTAGAACTGCCAGTGCGTGACGGGAGCGACGGAGATAGCGGTTTTGAAGACATCCGCGCCGCGCAGTATGCAGAGCGAAGCCATATAACCCCCGTAACTCCAGCCCCATATTCCTATGCGCCCCGCATCTACAAAGGGCATCGCGGCGAGCCACTTCGCGCCCTCTATCTGGTCATTCACCTCCCAGTGTCCGAGGTTCTGGTAGGTGATTTTCATAAAATCGCGCCCTCGCCCGCCAGAGCCGCGCCCATCCACTCGCGCGATGATGTAGCCCTTGCCCGACATCACGTTGTCCCATCCGCCCTCGGCGCGGTCTTGTACGACTTGCGAACCGGGACCGCCGTAGGTGTACATGAGGACGGGGTACTTTTTGGCGGGGTCGAAGTTGCGGGGCTTGAGGATAGCGGCGTTCAGCGTGGTTCCGTCCGTAGTCGTGAAGGTGGTCAACTCCCATGTACCGGGTTCGCGGCTGGCGAGTTTGGGGAGGGTATCGCCATGCACGAGCGCAACGTGATGCCCGCTAGAGCGGTAGAGTCGCCATGAGGGGCGCGTCTCCAGACTGCTATGTTGGTTCAAGAAGTGGGAGCCGTCCGGCGAAAAGAGCGGGTTGTGGATTCCGTGCGGTTCGGTGAGCTGGACTATCTCGCCGCCGCCGTCTAGCAGAGCGCCGAAGACATGACGCTCTAGGGGGTTGGGGTTCGCCGCTGTGAAGTAGACCATGCGGTGCGCCGCATCTATGCCGCTGATGGACTGTACATCCCATTTGCCAGAGGAGACCTGACGTATCTTGTTCCCGCTTAGGTCGTAGAGGTAGATATGCTTGTAGCCGGTGTTGTCGGATTCCCAGAGGAACTGGTCGGAGTTCTCTACGAATTTTATATCGCCGGGGCAGTCCACCCACGCCGCATCCACCTCCTTGAGAATCACTTTCACCTTGAAGGTATGCACGTCTACACGCAGAATCTCAAGGGTGTTCTGTAGGCGGGGAATGCGCTGTAGAAGGAGGTAGCCCTGTTGCGTCCACTGCATACGCGCAATGTAGATGTCGGGGTCGTTTCCGATGTCCACCCACTTTGTAGCGGGTGTTTTCGCATCTAGCGAGTCGGGAACTTCGATGATTCCGATACGCACAATCGGGTTGGGGTCTCCGGCTTTCGGATAGCGAGTCTGAACGGGCTTCACGTGCAAATCGTCGTAGTTGCCGAGCGGCACGACGGGAACGGCGCGTTCATCTACCTGAAAATAGGCGATTCGCTTTCCATCTGGCGACCACGCCCAGCCGTCTGTCAGAGACAGCTCCTCCTCATACACCCACCCGAAGCGCCCGTTGTAGATGGCGGGTTCGGCGGTATTGGTGAGTTGTAGCTCTTTTTTGCCGTCTTTGTCCGCAATGTAGAGGTTATCACCCTTCACATAGCCCACGAGTTTGCCGTCAGGGGAGTACTTCGTGTTTAGGTGCGGTCTTTCGTCGTTGGAGACGAGGCGTAGTCTACCCTCTGCGAGGCTGTAGATGTAGACCTGCTTATCGCCCTGCCCGAAGGAGCGGTGTTGTTGGGCTTGCGCGAAGAGGATTTCGCTCTCATCCGGCGACCACTGGTAGTTTTTTATGACGAGCGTCGAGGTTTCGAGGTCTCCCGCTTCATTGAAGGCTACTGTTTGAGCCTTGCTGGCGCTACTCGTTTTTGAGGGCAGTTTCAGGCTTTCCGACTTAATGAGCGGGGTGCGCTCTCCGGTCTCAATGTGATACGTCCAGAGGGTGACGATCTCTGAATCGGGGGCTTTATCAAGGTAGCTGAAGCGCTTGCTGTCTTTCAGCCATTTGGGTTCGCGTAGCGCGTTTACCTCGAATATCTTGTCCTCATAAACGTCTTTTAGCGTGATGGGAGCTGGTTCAGCGAGGCTCGCCAATACTGTATTTGTCTCATTAGGGTTCATTGTTGTACTGCCTTTGGCGTGTATTATAGCGTGTCTTCAATCTGTTACCATGTTCTAGCGACGTGTTCGTTGTCCTCTACTACGGTGTTTCTGCGATAAACATTTCGCGCCGTTTCCGACCAGTTGTCCCATGTAGATTGAGGGATGTTGCCGACGTAGTAGGCGAGCCAACTCCGTTGATAGATAAGCGCCATCATCGTTCGGGGGTAGTCGGCGTTATTCGGCATACCCCTATGCCAACCGCGCAGGTCGCGCAACGCTATGCTTCCCGCGCTCATGTTAGCGCGAACAGAGGGCATATTGGCGGCGCGAGCCTCTAAGTTCTTCTCCTGTTCAGGGTTGTCTGAGACAATGAGGTGCGTACCGGGATAGTATTCCGTGCTTCCATTCTCCTCTGTGAAGTCGCAGAGCGGGATATTCACCACAAGAGAGGTTGTGGGGTGGGCGACGTGCGGCGCATCCTCAAAGAGAGAGCCAGTATCGCGGTGGACGGGCTGATAACCAGAGCCGGGTAGGGCGGTGTTCGTGTGATAGAAGCTACAGGTGAAATCGCCGCCTATAAGGGCGTTTGAGACCTGCACGGCGATAGGGTTGGCGGCTATGCGCTCATCTGCGAGCGGCGCGAACATCCGAGGAAAAAAGCCGATGTGATTTGTACCGAAGGTCTTTCCCTTGAGCGCCTCCAGTCCGCCTTTATCTTTGAGGTATTCGGCTAACTCTATCTCGTAAGCGGCGCGGACAGACGCTATAAATTCTAAATCGTAGACGTTTTCGAGGATAACCATGCCCGCGTCTTTGAACGTTCGGACAGCGATTTCTAGGTTTTCAGGAGCGATAACTCCCGCGATACGCTCCTCATCGGTGATTTTCAAAGCGGAGTCTCCCTGTGTATTTTGCGAATGCGTATAGTCTACTGCATTTCGGGCTAAGAATCCAACCCTTGAGGGACGTGTCACTACTAAAAGAGGGAAGAGGACACACTCTTGACTGCTGTAGCGCGACGGTGTACAATAGAGTTGGTGGTTGCAACAATTGTCTATAGAAAAGCAGGGAGATACACGAATGCAGACTCATACTATTC
>CAIJLM010000420.1 GCA_903821495.1 uncultured Chthonomonas sp.
AGGTTCTTGAGGTTCCCCAACCACTCAGGAAGAGAGGTCAATTGGTTGAAAGAGACATCAAATCCTGTTAGGTTCTTGAGGTTCCCCAACCACTCAGGAAGAGAGGTCAGTTGGTTTCCAGAAACATCAAGTACTGTCAGGTTCGAGAGGTTCCACAAACTCTCAGGGAGAGAGGTCAGTTCCAGACCACTCAGGTCAAGCCGTGCCGTGCCCGTCCTACGCGCCGCTTCCACCCGCCGCTCCGCCTCTTGTATGCCTTTTGCCATGCGCTCATACCCCTTTCCACCCGTTCACTACCCGTTGAATCGTAGCGCCAAAAATCCGCTAATCCCGTAGCCTTCTGCGGATAATACGCTCTAACGTCCCCTGCAAGCCCTTCGCGTGCGCCATCATGCCGTAGTCGTTGGGGTGTACGCCGTCCACCGTGCCCTCCCCATCCCCTCCAAACAGTTTCGCGCCATCCAGTAGATAGAGGTTTTTCATTCCCTCCTGTTCGAGCGCTTGCGCCGCCGCCTCCTGAATTTCGGAAGAGCCGTATGGCTTTGCGTAAGGTCTAACCTGCGCCTGCCCCACAAGCAGTATGGGGGTATTGGGATGCTTGGCGCGTAGCGTTTTGACGAAGGCGGTCAGGCGTGCGGTCAGTTTGTCGGGCGGAAGGTTGTGCGCGTTCGGTAGAGCGTCCAGAACGAACAGAATGGGGTCTAACTCCGCAATAATATCCGCGACCTCTGGCTCTAGCATGGCGGAGCCTGAGAAGCCCAGATTGATTATCGGTCTATCCAACGCCCGCCCCAATATGTTGGTGAACGCCATACCCGGACGCGAAGCGCACCCGCCCTGCGCGATAGAACTCCCGTAGTAGACGATAGGTTGCGCCTTGTCGCGGGGGCGTTGCAGAATGTTTTGGATTCTACTCCCCTGCAAAACGCCTATGTTCAGGCTCTTTGTCCCGTTATAGAGGGGGAGATAGAGCAGATACTCGTGCATCTCGCCCGCCTTGCCGGGCGGATAGAACTGAGCGATGTTGTTCTCTACTTTGAGAGGGCGACCGTTGCCAACGAACACCCACCTGCTATCCTCCTGCCGCGTATAGAGGTCAACCCCGCTCACTCCCGTCGCTGGCATATGCGGCAACGCCATTATATCGGTAGTAAGCGACCACTTCACCCAGATTTGCCGGGCATCGCTCTGAAAGCGAACGGCTATTCCTGCGGACATCTGACTTAATCCCCACACGTTTTCTGAAACTTTGCCATGCGCTTTCGGCGGAAATCGGTCATAAGGGCTTTCCGTCTCCTTCCACCCCTTGCCCTCTAGCGTGAACTCAGTAGCCGAGCGCCACTCAGAAGGCTCTTGCGCCTCTGCCGCCTTCACAGCGAACATAAGCGCGAACACAACCATCCAAAGTATGCCTAACCTCATTTGAACACTTCTCCCGTATCGTAGTAGCCCTTCATTCGCCACGCGCCCTCGAATCTCCTGTATGGCTTCACCTTTAGTTTCCGGTAAAAGTATGTAGACAAACTACGTGTTACGACATCAGGCAACT
>CAIJLM010000421.1 GCA_903821495.1 uncultured Chthonomonas sp.
CGTTAAAGAGCAGACCGCAGACGAATCGCCGCGATTTGACCTCTACTTGCTTCCGAAAGAGATAAAATCTTCCCAGCGGATGGTACTCGCTATCCAAAATCTGCTACCCTATCTTAATAAAGCGTCGGTTGTGGAGTTGTTAAAAGAGAAAGAGGAGATATTGCTTCTGGAATCGCTATCCCGTCCACAAGCCGATGTAGCGATAGAGCGTCTCCGCGCTCATGGCGTTCCTGCCGAAATACGCCCCACGCCGCCCGAATTTGTGCGCGATGTTCCCTACGAGTTTTAACGTAAAAGCGTAAGCCCATCACTTCTGTACTGGAACCTGAACGCCCTCCGCGCCGTCTGTGAATACCCATTTGGGGTCAATGATAGATTTGAACTCATCTAGCGGAATCGTGCGCGGAAGCATAGTTTCGTCGTTCATGTTGTGCGAGAAGAAGTTCGCCTTATCGCCGCTCACTACGGTTCCGTTGTTCATGTGCATAGAGGATTGACCTTCCGGGTAGGTGTATCCTTGCACGACGTATTTCCCGTCTAGTTTGCTTATCTTCCACTGAGATTCGCCCGCCCCGGCGGAGAAGTAGTCGGCTCTTAACATCGTGTTCTTAGGGAGCGCGCTACCTGTCGCAAGTTCGTGCAGTTGGTAGAGTTTCGCATATCCCGGTCTCTCCGCCGTCACCTCCGAGGCTCGGATGGATCCGCCCTGCACGAACGGTTTCATGGAGGCGGGAGTCGACTTTCCTGTTTCAAAGACGACTTGTCGCGTCGGAACGGGCGCCGCCAGCCATACTGCATTCCCGATAAGCGAGGCGGTGATAACAGTCCGCCACAAAATAGCGCGGAACCGCAAGCGCTTTTTGGGCAGAGCGACGGGCATAACGGCGGGAATCGTCGCCTGTTGTTGCGCGGCTTGCTTCCGGCGTATTTCGGCGTAGACCTCCTGCGGGGTGACGGATAGCCCCAACTGCTCAATCGCGTCGCCAATCGCTATCGTATCGCGTCCTCCGCCCTCCCCTTCGCGGCGCGATTCGACGGCGGCGACAGCCTCCGCAAGCTCCTGCGGCGTTACACGCAGATTCGCGAGAGGGCTAACATAACCCGTATACTCTTCTTGTTCGTGTCGTAACATCGTCATCTCCTAAACTCTTGCCTATTTCTGTAACGGAATCCGCACCCCTTCCGCCCCGTTCGGCGCCGTCCATTCAGGGTCGATTAGCGAATTGAAATCGTCAAGCCTCACAGTGCGTCGCTTCATCCTATCGTCCCCTTGAGAGGAGAAGAAGTTCGTCTCTTCTTTTTGTATCAATCCATCGTTCGCATTAAAATTTCCGTCCGGGTAGGTGTATCCGCGCACCACGTACTGCCCATCTAGTTTGCGAACCTCCCACTTCGCCTCGCTCGTCGCGTACCCGTTCAACATTGTGGTCGCGGGGCTTGCGCCCTTCGCCAAGTCGTGGAGTTGTAAAAGGGAGGCGTAGCCGGGGAGAGTGGAGGTCACGCCGTTAAGAGAGAGAGACTCGAAACGGGCGGGGGTACGTCTGATTTTGTAAAAACTTCTTGCGACGGCGAACAGAAACAGGTTCATCATCAACGAACCGGAGATAAGGAGCGCCAGCGCGAAATAGCGGAACTTGAACCGGCTTTTCGTAGAGGTTACGGGCGTGAGGATAGGGAGCGCCGCCTCTCGTTTTACGTTCTGCTTTCTCTGTATCTCTGCGTAGACCTCTTGCGGAGTGACAGATAGCCCCAACTGCTCTATAGCATCGCCAATCGCGATGGTGTCGCGTCCGCCGCCCTCTCCTTCGCGGCGCGACTCGACAGCGGCTACCGCCTCCGCAAGCTCCTGCGGCGTTACGCGCAGATTCGCGATTGGGCTGACATAACCCGTCTGTTCTTCCTCTTGATGTCGTAGCATGAGCGCGTCCCCTCCTTGTACTCTATCTCATTTGGGTGTGTTTCATTTGAGTTGGGAGAGTCTGTCAGATAGGCGATGCGGCATAGCGATTCGCCCTCTGTACCGCTACCGCCC
>CAIJLM010000422.1 GCA_903821495.1 uncultured Chthonomonas sp.
GTGAAGGGGGCGATAGAGAGGGGGTGGCTGGGGCAGTGCGACAAGCCTGACGCACTGACCCGCCCACCCCATCCCAACCCTTACCCCTTCACAAGGGGAAGGGCGAATGCAACCCCACCCCAACCCCTCCCCTGTAAGGAGAGGGGCGAATGCCTGTATTGGAAGCGTAGACGGTTTTATACAAGGCGCGCTTTTTTAGAACGGGATACCTTTTCGGTATAGCCCCTCTCCGCGCAGGGGAGGGGTTGGGGTGGGGTGCATTTAGAGAGGGCGGGTGTATCGGGCGAGCAAAGGTAACGAGAGTTGCCAACCTAAAACAAGGAGAAGATTCATGAACCGTATGACACAGCTGGAGACGAAAGTCCAGAACCTCCAAGAGAGCGCATTTCGCACTCTGGAGAGTATGCAGACCGACAAAAAGAACCGCATGGGCGGGGATGTTTACGATGCGAACGGCGTTCAACTCGCCGGGCTGCACGACCTGATAAAGGATTTGAACGAGAGTACAAAGGAGTTGGAGCGGGCGCGAAACTATGAGCGCGACTACAAGCGTTCCAACGAGGCGGATGCGAACCGCGCCGAGCGCAAGTTTGAGCAGGGCGCTTTTGGCAACGTTCCGGACACGCGCTCTCTCTCCGAGCAGTTTCTGCAAGCCTCGAACTACGCGAAGCAGGTGAACAAAAAACAGGTGAGCGCGGTTCTTGCGAGCCTCGACCTGAAGACACTGATGACAAACTCTAGCGGGTTTGCGCCGGCGAATAACCGCTCTAATGTGGTTGTGTTTTCGCCGCAACGCCGCCTGATGATTGCCGACCTGATTCCGCAAGACCTAACCGAAAACGCCATCGTGAAGTACATGGAGGAGACCACCTTCACCAACAGCGCGGCGGCGGTTTCGGAGGGCGGCTCCATTCCTGAAGCGGCGTTGGCGTACACCCAACAGTCCGCGACGGTGGAGAAGATTGCGACATGGCTGCCCGTTACGGAAGAGCAGTTGGAGGACGTTCCGAGTCTGCGCGGACTGATAGATTTCCGCCTGACCTATATGCTCCAACTCAAGGAAGAAGACCAGATTTTGGGCGGTAACGGAACCGCCCCGAACCTGCAAGGCTTCCTATCCAAATCGGGAGTTCTGACTCAGGCGCGTGGTACGGATAGCATTCAGGACTGCATCTACAAGGCTATCTCGAATGTGCGGACGAGCGGTCAGGCGGAGCCTAGCGCGGTGATTATGAACCCCGCCGACTGGCAACTAGCGCGTCTTTCGACGACCACGACGGGCGAATATCTCTTCGGCGTGACTACCGAAGAGGGCGTTGAGCGAATCTGGGGCAAGCCCGTTGTCGTCACTCCGGCGCAGACTCAGGGAACCGCGCTGGTGGGCGATTTCGCGATGTATTCGCATATCAGCCGCAAGGCGGGTATCCGTATCGACATCTCGGACAGCCACTCCGACTACTTTACGTCGGGCAAACTGGCGATTCGCGCTGAAGAGCGGTTGAGCCTTGAAATCTACCGCGCCGCCGCGTTCTGCAAAGCGACGAGTCTGGGCGTTTCGTAAGGCTTATCGCCCTCGGTATTCGCCCTTCCCCTTTTGAAGGGGTATGGGTTGGGATGGGGTGGGCGGGTCAGTGCGGAAGGCTTATCGCTCTGACCCAGCCACCCCCTCTCTATCGCCCCCTTCACAAAGGGGAGACTTGCAATGCTCCGTTTTCCGCCGACTTTTGGGGAACGCAGAAGCCTTCCGCCATCGGCATTCGCCTCTCTCCTTTCAGGGGAGAGGTTGGAGAGGGGTTGCATTCGGGAAGAGGTTA
>CAIJLM010000423.1 GCA_903821495.1 uncultured Chthonomonas sp.
CTCAATGGCTACGACTACGATATGCAGTACAGACTTGGAACTCCTCCGCGTGGTGGCGCGAGGAGCGAGAAGTTCTGAGCCTCTACCCTCCTGACGGGAGTATACTCTTGAACCCAACTTCCCAACAACTACAGGCGTTTCTGGATAGGGGCGAGGAGTACTGGGGGGATGCGGACATGGCAAGCCTAGAGTGGCTACGCGAGAAACAGGGGCGAACCTACCTCAACACGCTCGAACATCGCCCCGCGCTACTCTTTTTTTATCAAGAGCCTTGCGGGTTCTTTTTTCTGTTTCGGGAGGCGGGCGGCGCGGAGTATCTGCCTTTTGATGCAGGTGGGGAAGACAAAGGGAGATTTACGCGATATATCGGGGGCGAAGCCTCCCAATTCCCCCGTAGCGCTTGCGTGAGTCGCGCTATAGCGCGGGAGATAGTTCAGGAGTTTTTCACTACGCAACGGCGCTCCGACGCAGTTTCATGGGTAACAGCGACGAGCGTTGGCTTTCCAGTAGAGTAGAGGGCGCAGACAAAACGCTATGCGCGTCCCTCTTCCGCTATAATTGGAAAAGGGACGTGAAAGGATTGGAGATATACTGCTCTACTCTTCTTGCAGGCGGCGCAAGCGAAGGTAGGAGAGAAAACTGACGGTTCCGCCAATATAGAGAGCGACCGGAAATATCAGACGCACCTGCGGCGCAATGGCAGGCTTCACAATGGCGGGCGCTTCAGGGTCTTGTATCAGTGCGTGTTGCGCCGACTGAACCATCTCGCGAAGAATAGGAATGGCGAAGAGCGTTGCAATCACCACAGCGCCAACCGCGACAACCAGCCACCCCAAAGGCGCGGCGGGGCTTACCTGCATACCTTGAATTTCGCGGGTCTGCATTTTGAACTGATTGAATTCGTCGTTATCTATGCGGTCTCGCAGGGCGCTCGCTTGCAAATGATTAGGCGTTTTCGCCAAAATTTCGTTGATAAGTTTACGCGCCTGCTCCACATCTCCCTGCCGATAGAGTTCATAGGCGGAATCTACGTTTACAGGCGGCGCGTTCTTTGTACCGGCTCTCATTTTGTGACCTCCTCGTTACCCCTCGCTCATGCCCGATAGGTTGCACTAGAGTATAAAACTCTTATGACTATTATACTTGAATGCTCGCCTGTTTTGAAATACTCTTTGCCGTTATCCCGATTCTATTCTAGGCAAGGATTTTTCATAGGGGTTGTAGAATGTTACTCCTATCGGGAACTCTCACAAGCCTGTAGACGCAATAGAGGGTGTGCGGGTTTCTGTTATTTTTTACACAAGGAGAATTGAACCAATGGCGGAGATTGATATTCGTAGCGCCCTCGCGGGCTGGGTGCGCGATTCGGGCGAAAGCCTCTATAAGGCGGGGAAAAAGGTTCCCGCCGAGCGTTTTCAGTGGCATCCCAAGGCGGAAGAGGCGGAAGGGCGCGACACGGAAGACCAAATCGCCGAGTGCGCGGTCATCAATACATGGGGAACCCAAGCCTTTCAAACGGGTAGCGTTCCTCCAATAGACTGGAGCCAGTACCCGGCGCTCGTAGCCGAGGTCAAAACGGGAGACGCGCTAGAAGCCCTCAAAACGGCTACCGAGGCGCTCGCCGAGGCGATTGAGGCGTTCCCCGCCGACAAACTGGGCGACAAAATACCGCACCCGTTCTACGAAGGTAAGGAGATTACGTGGGCGGATTTCGCCATGATTTTCTACTGGAACGACGTTTATCATGTCGGTCAGGTAAACTATATTCAAGTGCTGTACGGCGATAACAGCTAACAGAGGCGTTTAAGCGTAAAATAGTTGCGACAGAAACGCAGAAATTCAAAACTCTGCGTTTCTGTTTGCGTCTTATTATAGAACACAGGTCAGGAGGGAGAGAAAAGTGGGACTTTTGGAGACTACATCGGGCGCTATCGAGGCAGAAGCGATTCAACACTATCAGTCGGCGTTTCAGGCGGAGCCGCGTAACCGCGCCGCGCTAAACGCCGTCACCAAAACAACGGTGAACAGCGTCGCTATGAACCGAGCGACTGTGGTTAATAGCAACCATATCTATTCGCACATCGTTCCGGCGGGAGCCTCCGTCAGTCAACACACCAGCGGACGCTGTTGGATGTTCGCGGGGCTGAACCTGTTTCGTATGTCCGCCGCGAAACAGATGAACCTCGAAGACTTTGAACTCTCCCAGAGTTACCTCATGTTCTGGGATAAGTTTGAAAAAGCGAACTACTACCTTGAAAACATCCTTCAAACCCTTGACGAGCCTACCGATGGTCGCCTTGTGGCGTGGCTTCAGGTAGACCCCTTGCAAGATGGCGGGCAGTGGGATATGTTCGTAAACCTTATTAAAAAGTACGGCGTGGTTCCTAAGACGGCTATGCCGGAGACGGAGAGTAGTAGCGCCTCCCGCTGGATGAACGACCGCATCACCTACAAACTGCGCGAGTACGGCTCTCGAATGCGCCGCGACTATCGTAACGGAGCCTCCCTCTCTACACTACAAGCCCAGAAGCCCGTCATGCTAGAGACGATTTATCGAATGTTGGCGATTCATCTTGGCGAACCGCCCTCCGAATTTGTGTGGCAGTGGCGCGATAAAGATAAAGAGTTCCATAGAGACGGCGTTATGACCCCGCAAGCCTTCCGCGAAAAGTACGTTCCGCAAGACCTCGACGGTATGGCGTGCCTTATTCACTGTCCGCAAGCCTCCAAGTCGTACAATACCCTCTACACCATCTCCTATCTTGGAAACGTGGTTGGCGGGCAGATAGTGCGCTACCTAAACCTAGAGATTGATGTTCTCAAGCAAGCCTCTATCGCTATGATTAGGGACGGCAAGCCCGTCTGGTTCGGTTGCGATGTGGGGAAAACTTTTGACCGCGACCTCGGTATTATGGACTTGGAACTCTACGACTACGAGGGAGTGTACGGCACGGGCTTCGGTATGACGAAGGCGGAGGAGCTGGACTACGGCGGTAGCCTGATGACCCACGCGATGGTTCTGACAGGCGTTGACCTCGACGAAAACGGAAAGCCGCTCAAGTGGCGCGTGGAGAATAGTTGGGGCGAAAAGGGCGGCGAAAAGGGCTTCATGGTCATGTCGGACGCATGGTTCTCCGCCTACCTCTATGAGGTGGTTGTGGAGAAGTCTTATCTCGCCGCGTCGCTTCTGAAACTGCTAGAGAACGAGCCGGTGAAACTACACCCCTGGGACCCAATGGGTTCTCTCGCTATCGCGGAGTAGTTCAAAGGCGTTTATACAGGCTTCTCCGCAATCGCCATAAGCGTCTCGAAGTGAGGCGGTTCGGGGGTTTTGTCTACGATAGAGAGCGTGATTTGCGTAAACTTCGCCCCTTGAAGCAGGGTGAGCAGTTCCGCTTGAGAAAAGCCAAGCCATACGTCGCCGTAGAGGTCTCGCGCCTCCTCCACGTCGTGCTTGTGCAAATCCAGCAGAACCACGCGCCCGCCGGGGCGAAGGATACGCCACGCCTCCGCCAACGCCTGAGCGGGATGGAGCGCATGGTGGAGGGTCTGGTGGAGCAGAACCATATCCACCGCCTCCGTCTCAATAGGAACCTCCTCCATATCTCCTAGCCGATACTCCAAGTTCGCGATACCGTTTCTCTCCGCCACCCCGCTACCGTACTCTACCATCTTACTCGAACTGTCTACTGCGATGACCTTTTCGGCGGTTTGGGCGAGCAGTAGCGCAAGCGTCCCCTCTCCCGCCCCAATGTCCGCAATCACGAGCGGGGGCAGGAGGCGCAGTAGCATCTCCGCGAGAGCCTTCCAACTTCTGCCCGGCACGTAGTTGCGCCCGAAACGCCCCGCCAGCCCGTCGAAATAGCTACGGAGGTGGTCTTTACGTCGCGCTAAAACCAGCCTCAGCCCCTCGTCATCCTGCGCCGCCTCGTGTATCTCCGTGTCGCACTTTTCCAGCACCTCATCTAGTATCGCCTTCGCGCCCATAGGAACCATCAGACGATAGAGGCTCTTCTGCCCTAAACGACGCGCCTCTACAAACTCCGCCTGCTTGAGTTGCGATAACTGCATAGAGATACGGCTCTGCCCCATCCCCAAAATCTCCTGCAAATCCGCCACGCTCAACTCTTCCCGCGCCAATAGGCGGAGAATACGCACCCGCGAGGGGTCTCCCAATAGGCGTAGCCACTTCAATACTTCCATAGTCGTCCTATCTTGGCGCAGGTTCGCCTACCGCGAGTCTTGCGCGTCGCTCTCCGCGGGCGGGTTCTCTTTTTCCATAGGCATCAGCGGGTCGAAGGGTTGGCTTAACGTCGCGTCGGCGAGAAAATCGGTACGGTACTGCAACCCCTGAATCAGCTCTTTCTCATACGCCACAACTTTGCTCAGAGAGTCTAACCTGTACTTCGCCATGATTTTGGTCAGCAAATCCTCAAACGGCTTGATGTTCCCTCGGTTCACCTTGCGGTCGAAGAGAGTCGCCATGCCCGCCTCCGACTTCACCACATCGCACACTCTGCACTTGAAGGCTTTCCCGTTTAGCATAATGTTTACGGGGTCGTTGGCGGGCCAGTAGACCGAACGCGCAATCTGTACCTGCGCGATACGAAACGCGAGGCTTCTCCTACCCGCGTGTTGAAATACCGCTGTCAGGCGTTTATCCTCCACCACCTTCATAACCGCGTCCTTCCCCGCAAGTTCCGCTCCCGTGCCGGGGTCAATCACGGTAAGAGTTCCATCGGGCGTAACATCCAGCCCATACTGTCGGAAATCTTTGTCAAAATCAGCGGGGCGGTCCGCTTTCTCCTTTTGAAGAACCTGCGTCAGCGAACCCCGCCCGTCCGCCGCCGTAATGCACTGAATAAACCCGACGGAGACGAATCCCGTATCGTAGGTGTTAATGCTATCGAAGCCGCCTTCGAGTATTGAGACCGCCTTCGCAATTTTCAGTTCGTTCGCGGCGAAACCCGCGCCCTCGAAAATGGGGTTCAACTCTGTGTCTAGCATCGTCTTGAGCGACGCGCCGTAACTGACGACTCCCTGTGGAAAGCGATAGTACGCATAACGCGGATTACCTACCTTGATGTTATCTTTGTAGGCAAGGGTCTCGCCATCGTCAAAGGTTATGGTGTGTTGTAGCGGGGTGACGATGTTCGCAAAACTTGGCGGGTTCCCCACAAGCGTAAGAAGCGCGGGTGGAATAGGACCCGGGTCGGGGGGTATCGGTTTAGCGGCAACCGGGATAGCCGTCGCGCTGTCGGGCGTAGCGGGCGATGGCGGAGCGAGTAACGCCAGATTCGCGCTCTCCGCCGCCGTTTGCGCCTTCCAGTAGTCGCTATCAATCTTCTTGTCGAGCCACTGTTTCCATTCGGCGGCTTGCGGAGCGACCTTCGTGAAATCTGTCGTCGGAGCGACCTTCCCCACCCCTAGCGCGTTCTGATACTTCCAGAGCCATAGCGAACCTTCGGGAGTCAGGCGCACCTGCCAAGCGCCCTTCTGCCGCGCATCGGAGGGGAGGGATACTTTGTAGCGTTCCGGGCTGTTCCAGTAGACGACGAGGCGAGCGCGTTCATTGTCGGCGAACATTCCGGCGGGGCGCGTAGGCATAAGCGACAACGCAAGCATTAGAAATAGCGACACGGTGAGATACCTCCTCCATAGTGACGACGACA
>CAIJLM010000424.1 GCA_903821495.1 uncultured Chthonomonas sp.
AGTCGCGTCTTCTACCTTGCCACCCCCCCCGAAAACTTCAGCGAGATAATCCATCATCTCGGCGAGGCGGGACTTAATCGTCCCGGCTCCGAAGAGGGGTGGGCGCGTCTGGTGGTGGAGAAGCCATTCGGCTACGACCTCGCCTCCGCGAAAGCCCTGAATGCAGAACTCAAAACCTACTTCTCTGAAGACCAGATATACCGTATAGACCACTATCTCGGCAAGGAGACGGTGCAGAATATCCTTGTTTTGCGCTTCGCAAATCAGATTTTTGAGCCGCTTTGGAACGGGCGTTACATCGATAATGTTCAGATAACCGTCGCGGAGACGCTGGGCGTGGAGGGGCGTGGCAACTACTTCGAGCAGTCCGGTATCACCCGCGACATGGTTCAAAATCACGCTATGCAGGTTATGACGCTGATAGCGATGGAGCCGCCCGTCGCCCTCAACGCCGACGCGATTCGCGACGAAAAGGTGAAAGTCCTGAAATCCATACGCCCCTTCACCCCCGAAGATGTGGCGAAATGGACGGTGCGCGGGCAGTATGGCGCGGGGCTACAGGAGTTTGGTGATAAGCGGGAAGAGGTCACGGGGTATCGGCAGGAGGAGGGGGTAGACCCCCGTTCTGATACGGAGACCTTTGCGGCGTTTCGGTTTAGCATTGAGAACTGGCGCTGGGCGGGGGTTCCGTTCTACGTTCAGGCGGGTAAGCGGCTTCCGCGCCGCGTGACCGAGGTGCAGATACAGTTCAAGGCGATACCCGATATTCTCTTTGCGCGACAGAACTGGTCGGCGATACAGCCCAACCGCCTCGTGATTCGGATTCAACCAGACGAGGGCGCGTATATGGAGATAACCTCCAAAGCGCCGGGAGCGCAGTTCAAAGCGCAACCCGTTCGCATGGATTTCCGCTATGGCGCGAGTTTCGATACGCCTATTAGCGACGCTTACGAGCGCCTGATTTACGATACGGTGCGTGGCGACGCCTCCCTGTTCGCTCGCGACGACGAAGTTGAGACGGCGTGGGCGCTTATCTCGCCTATCTTGTCGGCGTGGGGGTCTCTCTCCTGCCCTCTCTTCCCGAACTACGTAGCGGGTACGTGGGGCCCCGAAGCGGCGAACCAACTGCTTTCGGGCAAAGCGGCTTGGCATATCCCGGAGTAGGAAGGGAGTAGCGGCGACAGTGCGCTCAATCACACAAATACAACAAGGTCAGGAGGTTATTGTCGCCAAAATTGTAGAGTTGACAGGTCTACCTTCGCGTTGGAACGGCAATATTATCATCAGAACCGACTCTAACTTTAGAGGAGAACCACTTTTCGCCGGAGCAAAAGACTGGACTTGCGATATCTGGCTCCATGCCTCTATACTGCATATCGCCCAATGCTACTCTACAGGGATTCATGAAGGCTTTCATAGTGTGAGCGTAGGACTAGAGCCTGACGCTTATGACAGGTGGAAAGGGTACGAAGAGGGTGTTGTAGAGCAGTGTACCCGGCTGTTTCGAGAGAAAATCTTGGAAGACTTTAGATTAGCGCGTCCTTTTGATAGGCGTGTCTCTTACGACTTCTATATAGAGCCGCTAGAGCGCTTGCGAGCATGGACGCGCATCCAAAACGTTTTCTTCTATCAGCGTCTGCTCAGTATTCCTGTAGCCGAGCGAGAAAAGAGTGTGGTAGAATGGATTATACAAACAAATCCGCATCTATCGCTCTCCTCTCTACCAAAAGAGATAGAAGAGACGTTACGAACATTAAAGGAGCCGATACCATGACTTTAGAAGAGTTGGCGCAGAAAATGTTTTCCGCGCAAACAACCGCACAATGGGAAGAGGCGTTATTGGCTCTTCAAAAGTATGAAACGAAAAGCCCGGAAGAGTCTCAAAAACTTCTGGATTATGGCGAGATGTTTTTCATGCGGCGCGGCGCAATTGAGGCGCGAGAGCAAAAAGAGCGAGTGGCGCAAACCTTCTGACATGGGTACGTAGGGACCTGAAGCGGCGAACCAACTGCTTTCGGGCAAGGCGGCTTGGCATATCCCGGAATAAGATGCGAAAGCGCGGAAGGTCAGGCTATACCTGTAATGGGTAGCGGCAAGTAAGGGGTGCGATGATACAAGACGAATTCATAATTGAGTTGCCTGTGCAGAATTGGGATAGTGGCGGAAAAGATATGCTCGAATGGCTTACTCACTGGAAATGGAGGAGACCGGGCGATAGCAAAAAAGTAGCGATAGACTTTACACAAGTCAGGTTTATTGAACCTTGGGCGATAGCGATGCTGGTTGCACACGCACTCTACCTTAAAGCCGAAGAGGGGTGCGAGGTTAGGGCTATAACGGATACCAGCACCCCTTCGAATCAGTATTTGGTTCAGATGGGAATACACCATGTTCTAGCCGAAGGGAGTTCAATACTGGACTCTGTCACGTCAGAACACAGGTTTGCATATCATTAAAACCCATCAGGACGTTATAGAGTTCACAAATAGTATCACAAACCTTGACCTTTCTCACAATCAGGACACTGCCGACGCTTTAATATACTGTGTTTTTGAACTTGCCCGCAATGTTGTGCAACACGCTAAATCTCCCTTTGGCGGCGTGGCTATAGCACAGGTATTTCCAAAACGCGGAAAAAGCGGGGCTGTGCAAATATCGGTTTGTGATTGCGGTCAGGGGATTCTTAGTGCGTTATCTCATAATCACCCCGAACTTCAAAACCACCTTGAGAGCCTAAAAGCGGCTGTGCTTCCCCATGTGTCGGGAGCCTTCAAAGTAGTTGTAAAAGTGCGCGATTTTGTAGAGGATGTAGAGCAAGCGGCGCGTATTCGTGAAGCGACTATTCTGCCTAGTATGTCTCAAGGGCAAACGATTGCGATTGATTTTGAAGGTGTGCGATTCGCTACTCAGTCTTTCGTTCATGCGCTACTGTACAACGCTTTTAAGGAGCCGGGCAGCCTTATGAAACTCTCCTTCGTACACTGCACAAGGTCAACTGAAGAGGCGATACGCGCCGTCGCCGCGTATGCCGCCTCCTACAGGCTCAGTGTGTACCCCGCGAACTAGCCCCTCCCTAAGTCGTTGGAGGCGACGGTGAAGTTATCTACGAATTATCGCCCCGCCGTGCGAAATGCAAGACACTCCCTATTCGATGAGTACGGGCGGGATGATATTGCGGTCATAAGTCACCAGCGTTAACTCCTCCTCCCAACTCTTTCCCCCAAACTTTCCCCCTCTCTCTCCTGTCTTCTAAAGAAAGGTCTACGCCCTTGACAACTAGGCGCTGAATCAGACAAACTAGCGTATAGGAGGAACTGAATTCAATGTTGGATATAAGACTGTTTCGAGAGAAGCCAGAGGCTGTTCGCGCAGGGTTCGCCCGTATGGGAACGCCTATAGAGCAGGTAGATGAGATTCGCGCTTTGGACGATAGGCTACGCGCCCTGAAAACAGAGGCGGAGACTAAAAAAGCCGAGATGAATGCGGCGAGCAAGGCGATGGGAAAAGCCAGCCCGGAAGAGCGAGAACTCAAACGCGCCGAACTCCGCGCTCTGGGCGATAGCATTAGCGAGAGTGACGCGCAACGCGACGCGGTGGAGAAGGAACTCAGCGACCGCCTTCTACGGGTTCCCAATCTGCCCGATGACCGAGTGCCAGAGGGCGAAAGCGACGCGGACAACGTATGCGTGAGGGCATGGGGCGAACCGAAAACCTTTGATTTCACTCCCAAGCCGCACTGGGAGATTGGCG
>CAIJLM010000425.1 GCA_903821495.1 uncultured Chthonomonas sp.
GCTATAAATAGCCCGGCAAACGCGCCGATACAGGTTATCCCGATAGCGCGGCTAGGTCCTCCCGCCTCAAACGCCGCCCCCGCGCCCATCGCGCCCTGCGTCGCGGCGCTCGCCATCGCCACCATATCGAAGACAAAGCCGCCGATAAGCCCGCCAATTAGTCCGCCGATGGCTCCATTACGAATGCGCTTCCCCGATTCCGTCGCTAGGGAGATTCCAACCCCCACGCCTAACCCCAAAAACCCCCACCCCACCGTTCGCGCAAAAACCTGTTGGGCGAAACTGAATAGCCCCATGCCCTTGCCGCTCTCGCCGCCAAGCAGGTTGTAGGAGTAGTTTCCGGCGGTCAGCCCTATCCAGCCGAGAATAACCCCCGCAATGGCTCCGATAATCATGCCGCGCCCAAGTTTACGTGATGAGCCTTCGGTAATACCGTCTACGCTTCCCAGAAATAGCCCTAAACATCCCGACACGCAGAAGTTGAATAGGACGGACTGATTCACCGTCATAGCGACAGGCAACACCTTGCCCGTAAGCATATCGCGGGTGACGCTGTGGGGTATGAGCATCTCCTGACTGAGCCAGCCAAGAAATCCCCCAAGCGTTCCGGTGATTAGCCCTATCAAAATTCTTGAGCGCATCGTCAGGCTCCTTCTTCTGTATCGCAATTCCTACCACACGCCTACCCTCACATCCCCATGCTGTTTTTCAGCGTCTCCCAGTCTGCAAACTCCTGCACCAGTTCCGTAGACGGCGAAGAATCTACCGCCCACTCTGCGAAAAGCGGCTTCAAGACCGCTTCGTAGTCAACGGGTTCTTGTTTTGGCAACGCTCTAATCACGCCTCTAATCAGCGCTTCCACATCAATGCCTCTCGTGGCGGCTACCTGCAAACGCTCCTCTTCATCAGGAGTCAACTCTATCGTCAAAATCATTGTGTGGCTCCTTTAGGTCTCCAAGCGAAACCGAGTCATTCCTACCTGAATCTCATCGCCAGCGCGTAACGGATGTGGAAACCCGCTCTGTATTTTCACGCCGTTCACAAAGGTTCCATTCGAGGAGCCATTATCCGCGACAGCGAACTGCCCGTTACTGACCGTTACGGTGGCGTGGCGACGCGAGGCGTTTGTATCATCAGGAAGCGGTATCGGGTTGGAGGGGTCTCGTCCCATAACCATAGATGCGCTATTCAGGGGGAAAATCGCCCCAGAATAACTCCCTATTGTACCCACTAAACGCGGTCCTTGCGCTACAGGCGCTGTAGTAATTCCTGCAATAGGACTACCAAAAGCGGTTCCGCCCGAAAAAGGGTCGGCGGTTCCTTCGGTTATTGGCTGAATAGGCGGCATTTCCGGCTTCGCGAAGGGGTTCGCGGGGACTCCTGTATCCACAGGCTGTTCTGTTTGGATACCCGCTTTTTCCAGAAATGTCTTGATTTTGCCCTGCTCGTAAGCCCGATAGACAAAGTAGCCCACGCCGCCAACAAAGGCGATTCCGAAGAGCGTGTTGATAATCCCGTTTCCGCCGGAAGGCTCTTTCGCGGGTTGCGCGGAGGCGCTACTGGATGGCGAGGCTGAGTTTGACGCGGAAGGGCTGACGGGCGCGACGGCGGCGAGGGTCTTCACATCCGCCCAGTCCACGTTTATGGCGGCGCGATGATGACCGTCTGACTGATGGGCGCGGGTGAGGGATTCAGTGAGGCTTGTAGGCTTATTCGAGGCGTAACTGACGGTGACGGTTATCGGTTCATCCAGGGGAACGCTCTCAAACCGCGCCACGCCGTTATCGCCCGCGTTCAAAATCAGGGTCTTGCTGAACGACCTGTTCGCGTTGGCGAGGCTGACCTGCACATCCGTCACGGGACGACCTTTTGACATCACAGGAACGTAGACGGCGCGAACATACTTAAAACTTGTTTCGGTAACGCTCGTCTGGGTTTTGATGTTCACAGGCAGTCGGGCTATATTCCCCCGCGTGTTGTCATAGATTTCAAGAAGCGTGTCTTCCACTTTAAGGTCGCTGGGAAAGTTAAGCAGTACCGCGCCATTCATCGAAGGCGGCAAAGGCGCAGGCGCTTTCGCGTCGCCGCTCTTGGTAACAAAGCGGGATGTGAAATCGCCCTGCATCTCCAGATTTATCTGCATATACGGGGTGTTGGCGGAAGCGGCTCCCTGTTTTTCGGCGGACGGCGGCGTTTTCTGTTGGGCGGAGAGTGTGCAGACAGGCAAGAGCATAGCCGCTAGCAGTCCGATTTTTATTACGTTTCTTCGCTTCATTACGCGCTCCCTTTTAAGTGGCGTATCGCCTGTGATAGATGGTCTATAATATCCCCTGCGACGAGGCTGGCGGGTTCAATATCACGCGCCGCGAGGTCTCCGGCAAGCCCGTGCAGGTACGCCCCTAACGCGACGATTCGTTCCGCGCTTATGCTACTGGTATTGCTGATAGACTGCGCCAACAGGCTCCCGATAATCCCTGTGAGCGTATCGCCAGAGCCGCCCGTAGCCATTCCGGCGTTCCCTGTAGTATTGACGCTAATGTCGCCGCTTGGGTTCGCGATAAGGGTGTTTTTCCCTTTTAGTAGTACGATAGCGTGATATTTTTTCGCAAGAGACTGGACGCTTGCTACACGGTTAGACTGCACTGCTAGAGTAGAAGTTCCCAAAAGTCTGCTCGCTTCGCCGGGATGGGGCGTTAATAGAAGAGGGTAGCCGTTTATTTTCGCCCTTTCGTCCGCGATTGCAGGATTTTGCGCCAACGCATTCAACCCGTCCGCGTCTAAAACCACAGGCTTTGGAATTTTTAGCAGAATACGCTGAACCAGTTTGACGGTAGCAGGATGGGCAGTAAGACCGGGTCCAATGCAGAGTACGGTCATGCGTTCCGCGTAACGCGCAATGGTATCGAAGGCGGCTTCCGAAGCGCATCCGTCCTCCTCCTCTAGTGGTACGGTCATCTGCTCGTTTAGTTTCGTTGCGAGGATAGTCTGCGCGGATTTCGGCGCAAAAATAGTTACCAGCCCCGCGCCTGAGCGTTGCGCCGCCATCGCAGTAAGCGCGGGCGCGCCGACCATCCCCCGCGACCCCGCGATAGTTCCGACGTGTCCGAAATCGCCTTTGTGCGCGTCCGCTCCTGTAAAGCGAATAGCCTCTAAACCCGATTTCATGTCGGAGGGTGTGGAGAGTTGGCTTGTTATCTGTAGCGGGATAACATCCCACGGGAAGCCTATATCCGCGATATGAATCTCGCCCGTTACATCCGCTCCGTCGCCGATATAGAAGCCCCATTTCGGATAGCCAAACGTCACCGTGTGATGAGCGCGAAACACCGCGCCATAGATTTGCCCCGTCGTCGCGTCCAGCCCCGAAGGTATGTCTACCGCGATGCGCTGAACTTTGGCGGGTAACCCCTCGCACATCTCCAGCGCCTCTTTGTAGGGGGATTGCGGGGCGCGGTTCAGCCCCGTTCCGAGCATTGCGTCTATCACGAAATCGCACGTATCAAGAGCGCGGCGCATATCGGGGAGGTTGGGCGGAAACAGGATGGAGGGGTTGGTTTTGCAGAGAGTGTTATAGGGGGTAAAGGCGAGGGTTCTCTCCGCAGGAGTTTCCAGCGCGAACACAGATACCTGCGCTCCCGCAAGCGCAAGGTGACGCGCCGCCACATAGCCGTCGCCGCCGTTGTTTCCTTTGCCGCAGAGAACGACAACGCTCTTGCCGCGCAGGTTAGTATAGCGTCCGCGCATAAAATCGACGATAACGACTCCCGCGTTCTCCATAAGCGCCGCGCCGGGCATAGAGAAATCGGTCATGGCGATTCTGTCTAGTTCGCGTATTTCGTTAGCGGTGACGATTTTCATTTGATGGCTCTTAAGCCCTCACCCCCGTTCCTTCTCCCAATTCTGGGCGAGGGGTGACTAGGATGGGAGGCGGCTACGGTGGTTGAAGCGCCCTACATACCGATTCCGCCCCCTATCCCCGCCCTTATCCCCCGTTCGACACGGGAGAAAGGGAGTAGGTTGGTTGAGATTAGGAGGCTAGGCATATTGTTCCTTGTTGCTTTGCATTGCGCTTTTTATTTTGCGCTTTTTCGCGTATTTCGCGGACTCACCATCGTGCATTGCGCTTTTAGCGGTTAATTCCCCAAAAGGACGGACTCTTACGCAAACGCTTTTGAGATAGATAGGCTACTGAATTTAGTTTAACCGATAACGCGCCAGAAAGCAAGCGAACAGAATCACTGTCTCAAAAATCTATAGAACGTGCAGGAGTCGCCGCGCCGCGTATCGAATCGTAGAGTAGTTCTGCAAAACAGAGATTGAGGACAACAGGGAAACATGATTCACAAGGGAGAGTATTTACAAGATATACTGCGCGGCGAGGTCGGCAAAATCGTCCACGCGCACGGTTGGGTGAAGACGCGCCGAGACAGCAAGGGCGTTTCGTTCATTCAACTCAACGACGGCTCGGCATTTCAGGATTTGCAGGTGGTTGTAGAGGCTGGAAGTATTCCTGAAGACGTAATGAAGGTTACGACGACGGGCGCGTGTGTTCGCGTAACCGGCGAACTGGTCGCATCGCCCGCCGCAGGGCAGACGGTAGAGCTCAAGGCGCAAGCGATAGAGGTCTACGGCGGAGCCGACCCTGCCTCCTACCCCCTCCAAAAGAAGGGGCATACGATGGAGTTCTTGCGCGATATAGCGCACCTCCGCACCCGCTCGAACACTTTCGGGGCGGTATTTCGCGTTCGTAACGCGCTTGCCTACGCCATACACAGTTTCTTTCAAGAGCGCGGCTTCGCCTATGTCCATACACCGATAATAACGGCTTCGGACTGCGAAGGCGCGGGCGCTATGTTCCAAGTGACAACCCTGGATATGATGAATCTGCCGCGCACCGACAAGGGCGAGTTAGACTACAGCAAAGACTTTTTCGGAAAGCCCGCCTACCTCACGGTGAGCGGTCAACTTAATGCGGAGATTTTTGCGCTATCGTTTACAAACGTATACACCTTTGGACCTACCTTCCGCGCCGAAAACTCCAACACCCCGCGCCACCTCTCCGAATTCTGGATGATAGAGCCGGAGATGGCTTTCTGCGACCTGAACGGGAATATGGAGCTGGCGGAAGACTTCCTGAAGTATACGATTAAGAGCGTCATGGAGGCTTGCCCAGAGGACTTGGAGTTCTTTAATAAGCGGATTGATAATACGGTTTTGGAGACGCTTACGCAGGTAGTGGAGAGCCGTTTTGAACACGTCACCTATACGGAGGCGGTTCGCATACTGGAAAAAAGCGGGCGGACATGGGAGTTTCCGGTCTTCTGGGGGGCTGACCTTCAGTCCGAACACGAGCGCTACCTGACGGAAGAGACCTTCAAAAAGCCTGTCATCGTAACGGACTACCCGAAGGAGATTAAGGCGTTTTATATGCGGGCGAACGACGATGACAAGACGGTTCGCGCTATGGATGTTCTCGCCCCGCGAATCGGCGAGATTATCGGGGGCAGTCAACGCGAAGAGCGCCACGACGTTCTGCTGGACAAAATTCGGAAACAAGACCTGAACGAAGAGGCGTACTGGTGGTATTTGGAACTCCGCAAGTACGGCTCCGCCCCTCACGCCGGCTTTGGGCTTGGCTTTGAGAGGCTTATGCTCTACCTTACGGGCATGAAAAATATACGGGATGTGATTCCCTTCCCGCGCTCGCCCGCGTCGGCGGACTTTTAGCCCTCACCCTCATACTGTCCTGTCCCCTTTCGACACGGGAGAGAGTTCAGGGTTATGGGCATCTTCACATAACCTCACCC